>NZ_JBVVPN010000014.1:15512-37501 GCF_055811035.1 Bradyrhizobium sp. MI1.10 | reverse complement strand
TTTGGCGCCCCCCTGAAAAAAAACCAACCGGCCCCCCGCCTAATTTTGGTTTTTGGCTGCGCTGCGCTCGCAATGACGACGTGGAGAGAGCCACGCGCCTCATGCCGATCCCTCACACCGCGTGCGGTGTCCTGATCTCGCGCGGCAGAATGATCGCGGCTGCGATCGCGAGCAGGCAGAGTGCGGCGAAGGCATGCAGCATGGTGACGAAGCCGCCCTGCTCGTAGAGCCAGGCGACCAGGCCGACCGAGGCGCCGGCCGCGGTGAAGCCGATGAAGTAGCGCACGGCATAGGCGCGCGAGCGCCATTCCTCGCTGGTGTATTTGCCGACCATGGCGTCGTTGACCGTGACCTGCCCGAACGCGCCCATGACGATGCCGATCGAGACCAGGATCAGCGGCAAATTGGACAGGCTCGCGGCCAGATACAGGAACGGCGCCAGCATGAAGGACAGCGGCAGCGCCACCGTCTTCAGCGAATAGCGGTCGAGCAGCCGGCCGATCGTGTATTGCGTCATCGCGCCGAACACGTAGACGCAGGCGGCAATAACACCAAGCAGCGCCGGGCTTTTGGTGAGATCGGCGAGCCGCTCCGCGAACAGCTTTGGCAGCGCCACGGTGACGGCATTGAACGTGGTGGAGATCGCGATCACCACGATCAGCAGCGACAGGATCACGCGCCACATGTCCTGCTTGGCGACCCGCGCCTGCGCTGCCGCCTGCTTCGAGCCCTTGCGGTCCTCGTGCACGACCATCATCGCAAAGGCGATGCCGATCAGGATGGTGACGATGCCGGGTACGATGAAGGCGAAGCGCCAGCCGAGATATTGGCCGATTACGCCGGTGACCAGCGCCGACGATGCGACGCCGAGATTGCCCCAGACGCCGTTGATGCCCATCTCGCGGCCGAGCCTGTCGGCGTAGGAGACGATCATTGCGGTGCCGACGGGATGATAAATCGAGGCAAAAATGCCGATCGCGAACAGCGCCGCGCCGAGCTGCGCCTGCGTCTGCACGAACCCGACCGAGATCATGGAGGCGCCGATGCCGACGAAGAAGATCAGCATCATGTGGCGGCGGCTCCAGCGGTCCCCGAGCCAGCCGGTGAGCAGCGAGCCCGCGCCAAAGGCGACGAAGCCCGGCGTCGCATAAGGCAAGAGTTCCGAATAGGCCATGCCGAGCGCCGGTCCCATGATGATCACCGCGGCGGCGAAAATCAGCATCGCGTAATGGTCGATGAAATGGCCCGCGTTGACGAAACTGATCACCCGGCCGGGGCTGTTCATTCCGAATCCTCTCCTGCTCCGAAATGAGTTATATGTCGGGCGAGTGACGGGATGCCGCCAATGACTGTCGTCGAGACGCCAATCCTCCGGGCGGTCCGGAGCAATCATCGCTCGCCCGCGGGCGTGCATCTGGTCGCGCGCGACTACCCCAAGGGCATGCGGATCGATCCGCATATGCACCGCGAGGCACAGCTGATCTATGCCGCCAGGGGCACCATGCAGGTGACGACGCCCGGGGGGCGCTGGCTGGTGCCGCCGGACCGCGCGGTCTGGGTCCCCGCCGGGCTCCAGCACGCCATCGATCTGCTCGCCGACATCGAGATGCGCACGCTGTATTTCGACCTCGCCTGGCTGAAGCGCGAGCAGCGCCATGAGGGACTGACCAGGGAATTCGTGGTGCGGGTGTCGCCGCTGCTGAACCAGGCGATCCTCGCGCTGTTCGACGCCCACAATACCGAGGAGCGGACCGATCTGCTGGTTCGCCTGGTGATGCTGGAGCTGGTCCAGGCTGAGGATTCCGCGACCTTCGTGCCGCTGCCACACGAGCCGCGCTGCCGGCGCGCGGCCATGATCGTGCTCGACGATCCCACCGGCCTGCACGACATTGACGCGCTGGCGCGCGAGGTCGGAACATCCGCGCGCACGCTGTCGCGGTTGTTTTCGACAGAGACGCAGCTGAGCTTCAAGAGCTGGTGCCAGCGCGCAAGAATCGCGGCGGCGATCCAGCGGCTGTCGACCGATGCCAATGTGTCGGTGAAGCAGCTCGCGACCCAGCTCGGCTATGCCAGCGTGCCGGCGTTTTCGGCCGCGTTCCGTCAGGTGACGGGACGGACGCCGACGGAGTTTGCCACACACTCCGTGTCATCGCCCGGCTTGACCGGGCGATCCAGTACTCTGGGACGGCGCGGCTAGAACCGAAAAGCCGCGGCGTACTGGATGCCCCGGTCAAGCCGGGGCATGACAGCTTTCTTTGGGTTTTCGAACCGCCCGCCCCCGCTAAACTTGCCAAAATCCCCCGCTTGATTGTGATCGGCTTCCGCCCAAATCCCGTGTAAGATTCCCGCACCGCACAAACCTGACACGAAAGCCCCGATGGCCAACGCTTTCTTCTCCGACCTGCTCACCACCATCTCCGAGCGTGGCCGCACGCTGCTTCGCCGCGGGGATTCTGCCGACACCAAGCCGGACGCCGATGGATTGATCGAGCTCTGCGGCGCGCTGCTGTCGGGTCGGGGCGAAGCGTCGGGCACCGCCATGGCGCGTGAGGTGCTCGACATCTACCAGGACCTGGATGCGGCGGGACGTCGCGCCTTTTTCGAAGCACTGGTGCGCGATTTCGGCCCGGATCGGGAACGCCTGTCCAAGGCGATCGAGACATGGCGCGCCAAGCCGGCCGACGAGGATGCCAGCGCCTTGCACTTCGCCTCCGAGCCGCGCCGGCAGGAGCTGATCCGCCGCCTCAACCGCGCGCCCGGCGGCACCGGCGATCTCGTCAAGATGCGCGCCGACCTGCTCGACATGATGAACGGGCACGCCGATCTCGCCGCACTCGATCGCGACGTCTCGCATCTTCTCTCGTCATGGTTCAACAGGGGGTTTCTCGTGCTGCGCAGGATCGACTGGTCGACCCCGGCCAACATCCTCGAAAAGATCATCCGTTATGAAGCCGTACACGAGATCAGCGACTGGGACGATCTGCGCCGCCGCATCGATCCGGTCGACCGTCGCTGCTACGCCTTCTTCCATCCCGCGATGGTCGACGAGCCCCTGATCTTCGTCGAGGTGGCGCTGACGGAGACGATCCCCGGCGCGATCGCGCCGCTGCTCGCGGTCGACCGCCCCTCCGTCCCGATCGAGCGCGCCCGCACCGCCGTGTTCTACTCGATCTCCAACACCCAGCGCGGTCTCGGCGGCATCTCTTTCGGCAGCTTCCTGATCAAGCAGGTGGTGGAGGAGCTGCGCCGCGAATTGCCCAAGCTCGACAATTTCGTGACGCTGTCGCCGGTGCCGGGCTTCATGCCATGGGTGAAGCAGGACAAGGATTTGCCGCTGTCGGACGAGGACCGCGAGATCCTGAAGCGCCTCGACGATCCCAAATGGTTCGAGAACCCCGAGACCACGACACTGCTACGTGGCGTGATCGAACCCCTCGCGGCGCACTACTTCCTCAAGGCACGCACGCCGAAAGGCAAGCTGATCGATTCCGTCGCGCGCTTTCATCTCGGCAACGGCGCCCGCCTCGAGCGCATCAACTGGTTAGGAGATCTCTCGCCCAAGGGCGTGCGCGAGTCCGCCGGCGTGATGGTCAACTACCTCTACCGCCTCGACGACATCGAGAAGAACCACGAAGCCTATGCGAATGACGGCGAGGTGGTGGCCTCGAGCGCGGTGAAGAAGCTGCTGAAGGGCGAAGGCCGGCGGCTGCTGGATATGCGGCTGTCGTAGAGACATTCGGCTCACGGCACATCGTCAAGGCGAACCCAGCCGACGACGCTCTCTCCGCCGTCATTGCGAGGAGCTCTGCGACGAAGCAATCCAGACTGCCTCCGCGGAAAGATTCTGGATTGTTTCGCTGCGCTCGCAATGACGGAGATTGTGGCGACACCTCGCGCAATCCCAGCAATTCGCCCGCAGCAGCCGAAGCGCCCGTCGAAGCGCTCCCCTCTCGCCACCGTCATTGCGAGGAGCCCTTGCGACGAAGCAATCCAGACTGCTCCCGTGGAAACACTCTGGATTGCTTCGCTGCGCTCGCAATGACGGAGTGTGTGGCGCGGCCGTCGCGCCCCTCGCGTTGCGCTACTCCGCCAGCGCCTTCATCTCCTTGTAGAGATCCGATTTGCCTTCGAAGCCGATGCCCGGGAGATCGGGCATGGTGATGTGGCCGTTCTCGACGCGGACGCCGTCGGGGAAGCCGCCGTAGGGCTGGAACAAATCGGGGTAGCTCTCGTTGCCGCCGAGGCCTAAGCCGGCTGCGATGTTGAGCGACATCTGGTGACCGCCGTGCGGGATGCAGCGGCTCGGCGACCAGCCATGGGTTTTCAACACTTCAAGGGTGCGCTGGTATTCGCATAGGCCGTAGGACAGCGCGCAATCGAATTGCAGCCAGTCGCGGTCCGGGCGCATGCCGCCGTAGCGGATCAAATTGCGGGCGTCCTGGTGACTGAACAGGTTTTCGCCGGTCGCCATCGGTCCCGGATAGAATTCGGCGAGGGCTGCCTGCAGCGCGTAGTCGAGGGGGTCGCCGACTTCCTCGTACCAGAACAAGGGATAATCCCGCAGCATCTTGGCGTAGGCGATTCCGGTCTCGAGATCGAAGCGGCCGTTGGCATCGACGGCGAGCTGCGCGTCGTTGCCGATCTCTTTCAGCACCGCCTCGATGCGGGTGCGATCGTCCTCGATACCGGCGCCGCCGATCTTCATCTTCACGACGTTGTAGCCGCGATCGAGATAGCCGCGCATCTCGCCGCGCAGCATCGAGAGGTCCTTGCCCGGATAATAATAGCCGCCGGCGGCGTAGACGAACACGCGCGGATTGGCTTTGACGCCGTGACGCTCAGCCAGCAGGCGGAAAAGCGGTTTCCCTGCGATCTTCGCCACGGCATCCCACACCGCCATGTCGATGGTGCCGACCGCGACGGAGCGCTCGCCGTGGCCGCCCGGCTTCTCGTTGGTCATCATCGCACCCCAGACCTTGTCGGGGTCGAGATTGTCGCCGGCCGCATTCAGCAGCGATTTCGGATCGGCCTCCAGGATGCGCGAGGCAAAGCGCTCGCGGATCAGGCCGCCCTGCCCGTAGCGGCCGTTGGAGTTGAAGCCGTAGCCGACGACGCGCTTGCCGTCGCGCACGACGTCGGTGACGACCGCAACCAGGCTCGTCGTCATCTTGGTGAAATCGATATAGGCGTTGCGGATCGGCGAAGAGATCGGTTTCGTGATCTCGCGGACGTCGACGATGCGGACGGACATGGGGGACCTCTTGCTTTCGTCATTGCGAGCGTAGCGAAGCAATCCAGAAATGCATCCGCGGAGACAGTCTGGATTGCTTCGTCGCGAGGGCTCCTCGCAATGACGAGGAGAGAGCGCTCGCGATGACGGGTGGAGAGAGCGCGCTCCTACTTCTTATCCCTGAAATACGGCTCGACCGGGCCGTGCACCTTGATGGTCAGCGGGTTGCCGTGGCGGTCCTTGGCGTTGCCGGCGGTGACGCGGACCCAGCCTTCGCTGATGCAGTACTCCTCGACATTGGTCTTCTCGACGCCCTTGAAGCGGATGCCGACGTCGCGCGCCAAAATGTCCGCGTTGTAATAGGGGCTGCTCGGATCGACCGAGAGGCGGTCCGGAAATTCGTCGCTCATGATTGTCTCGCTCATAACAGGGTCTCGATTTGCTGCCGTAATCCTTCGGGCCGCGCGGTCGGCGCATAGCGCGAAACCACCTTGCCGGCGCGGTCCACCAGGAATTTGGTGAAATTCCATTTGATGGAGGCGCCCAGCAGCCCGGATTGCTGGCGTTTCAGGTACTCATACAACGGATGCGCATTGCTGCCGTTGACGTCGATCTTCTCAAACAGCGGGAAGGTAACGTCGTAATTGGTCGAGCAGAACGCCTGGATCTCGCTCGCCGGTCCAGGCTCCTGCGCACCGAACTGGTTGCAGGGAAAGCCGAGCACCGAGAAGCCGCGCGGATTGAGGTCGCGATGCAGATCCTCCAGCCCGCGATATTGCGGTGTGAAGCCGCATTTGCTCGCGGTGTTGACGATCAGCAGCACCTGGCCCTCGAAGCTGCGCATGGGCACTTCTTCGCCGAGAAGCGAGTTGGCCTTGAAGTCGTAGATCACGGACATCGCTAACCCACGGGATCGATCGGCGACGGCGGCACGCCGCCCGCCTCGATCGCCTCGCCCGCGAGCAGACAAAGATCCTCGCGGTAACGGCCGGACACGATGTGCACGCCGACTGGCGCCTTGCCGACGAGGCCGGTGGAGACCACGAGGCCCGGCAGGCCCATGAAGGGAGTGGCGATCTGCGGCAGTTGCGCTTCCCAGACCCGCTTAAAGGATTCCTCGTCCTTGCGGTCGAGATGATCCGGGAACGGCAGCTCGCCGGAGACCGGTGTCAGCAGCACGGCATAGGTCTCGAAGAACAGCATCCAGTCACGGGTCAGCGTGGCGCGGCGGGTCAATGCCTTGGCGTAATTCGCCTGGTCCATCGGCGTGACCCTGGCGCGGTTGCCGCGCAGGCACGCCAGCGCGCCGGGATCGCCCTCACGCTCGGCCATCTCGAGCTGCGCCTCATAGCCGTCGCCGAGCCAGAGCTTGATCTGCCACTCGACCGCTTCGCGCATCGGCGGCGTGTTCTCGATCACATCGACCGTCCAGCCCGCACGCTCCAGGCGCTTGCCGGCATCGGTCACGGCTGCCTTCACCTCCGGTGTGGTCGCAAGGCCGTCCGGATTGAGACACAGCGCGGCGCGCTTCGGCCGCGCGGGGCCTTCCAGCGGCGCGGGCACGAACCAGGGATCGCGGATGTCGCGGGCCGACATGGCCGCGAGCGAAATCCTGATGTCGTTGACGGTGCGCGCCAGCGGCCCCGACACCGCCATGATCTGCGGCCCGATCGGACGCTCCGGCAGGGCCGGATTGAAGGCGGGGATGCGGCCGAGCGTCGGGCGCAGGCCATGCACGCCGCAGGCATAGGCGGGATAGCGGATCGAGCCCGCAATGTCGGTGCCATGGGCGATATGGCCGATGCCGGCCGCGACCGCCGAACCGGCGCCGCCGGACGAGCCGCCCGGCGTGAGCGAGGCATCGCGGGGGTTCTTGGTGTCGCCGTGGACCAGATTGGTGGTGAACCAGCGATAGGAGAAGGCCGGGCAATTGGTGCGCCCAAGCAGAACGGCGCCGGCTTTGCGGAAATTGGCGACCACCGGATTGTCCTCGCGCGCGATCAGGTCGCGCTGGAGCTTGAGGCCGTTGGTGGTGGCAAAGCCCTCCTCGTCGACATTGGCCTTGATGGTGACGGGCACGCCGGCGAGCGGGCCTGGGTCCTCGCCCCTGGCGATGGCGGCATCGACGGCGTCGGCCTGCTTGAGCACGTCCTCGGGCCGGTGGTCGATCACGGCGTTGAGCTGGGGATTGACGGCGTCGAGCCGGGCGAGGCCGGCCTGCGCGGCCTCCCTGGCGGAGACCTTTTTGGTTTTGACGAGGGTGGCGAGGTCGGCGGCCGACAGGCGCCAGAGATCTTGCATGGCTTGCTCCGTTTAACCGGCGTCTTTTAGCCCCGGGAACGCGGCAAAGCCATGCGGATTTCGCAGGGGCGAAGGGCGAGAGCCGGGTGACGCCTCATTCGCCGTCATTGCGAGCGAAGCGAAGCAATCCAGAGTGCCTCCGCGGAAGCAGTCTGGATTGCTTCGTCGCAAGGGCTCCTCGCAATGACGGGGAAAGAGCGGCGGACCTCTAATGCCGGGTGGCAGACTGGTCCGGGATGTCCAGCAATGCCTCGGTGAAGGGGAATTCGAGCACGATCTCGCCTTCGCGGTCGGTAACTTCGATCACGGCCTCAAGCAGGGCCGGCTGGGTGCCTTCCGATCTCAGCACCTCCAGAATCATCTGGCGGGCAACCTCCCAGGCACGGTCGGGATTGCGCAGATCCTCTCCCTCAGGATCCACGATCAGTTCGTTGCCGATACGGGTGTTGAAGAAATATCTGGGCATCACGAAGTTCCAGTTGGGTCGCCTGTACCGGATTGAAAGCTGCACTGCACTCACAACTGCTTTATCAGGACAGGGTTCGCGACCGAATGCGCCGAGCGCAGGGCCGCATCACCAGAAAGTACTGTTCCCCACGCTTTTTTCGCGGCGCAATATGCCCGTCCTCGGGAAAATTTCACTGGCGAACTTTTGTGCTCGCAGTAACTTAGCCCCGGGCGGATACGTCCGAAATCTCGAAAATGGAGAGCCGAAATGGCCTGGAAAGCCCCGAAGATCGTCGAAGTGCCCTGTGGCATGGAAATCAACATGTATGTGAGCGCTACCCGCAAGTAAGCGGTTGGTGAGTTCGCGTTCTGCGCAGGTGGATCTTTCGGTCACGATGCATGTCCGGAAGACAGGATTTGTGTTGGCGTGAGGTCCACCTCGCGACATTGCCTCCAGGAGACGGATCATGCTTCGCGTCGTCGTCCTGGGCGCCGCAGCCGGCGGCGGAGTGCCGCAATGGAATTGCGGCTGCGAGGGCTGCCGGACGGCCCGTGATAACGGCCAAGAGCTGCAACGGACCCAAGCCTCGGTCGCCTTCACTGGCGACGGCGAGCACTGGTTCTTGATCAACGCCTCCCCCGACCTCCGCCAGCAATTGAATGCGACGCCACAGCTGCATCCGAAGGCAGGCGCGCTGCGCCATACGCCGATCGCAGGCGTGATCCTGACCAACAGCGAAGTGGACGCGGTGGCAGGCCTGCTGTCGATGCGCGAGGGCTCGCCCTTCGCGGTCTATGCGCATGAGAAGGTGCTGGCGATCCTGAAGGCCAACAGCATCTTCAACGTGCTGAACGAGAAGAACGTGCAGCGCCTGCCGGTCGACATCAACGAGCCGTTCGAGCCGCGGCTGCCGGACGGGGCGCGCTCGGGACTTGAGGTGCTGCCCTTTGCGGTCTCGGGCAAATCGGCCTGGTACCTGGAAGGCAGGGCGCATCCGGGCGGCGACACCGGCGAGGGCGATACGCTGGGGCTGAAGATCACCGACAAAGCGACCGGCAAATGCTTCTACTTCATCGCCGCCTGCGCCGAAATCACCGACGCGCTCAAGGCCGAGATCGACGGCGCTGCGCTGGTGTTCTTCGACGGCACGGTGTGGCAGGACGACGAGATGATCAAGGCTGGGCTTAGCCACAAGACCGGCAAGAGCATGGGCCATGTCGCGATGTCCGGTGACCACGGCGCCATCGCGCGGCTCGCCGACCTCACACTCGACAGGAAGATATTTCTGCATATCAATAACTCGAACCCGGCACTGCTGCCCGCATCCCCCGAGCGCAAGGCCGCTGAAGCGGCGGGCTGGCAGATACCCGCTGACGGAACGGAGATCGTGCTGTGAATGCCGCGTCACTGACTGGAATGACCGCGCTCTCGGTCGGCAAGGACATCAGGCTCAACTCGGCCGAGGAGCTGGAGGCGACGCTGCGCCATATCGGGGCGACGCGCTATCACAGCCTGCATCCGTTTCATAGACTGCTGCACGGCGGCAAGCTGAACAAGGGTCAGGTCCAGGCCTGGGCGCTGAACCGCTACTATTACCAGAGCACCATCCCGATCAAGGACGCGGTGGTGATCTCGCGCTTCCGCGACCGCGCCACGCGCGTGGAATGGCGCCACCGCATCGAGGATCATGACGGCGATATCGGCTCCGAAGGCGGTATCGAGCGCTGGCTGAAGCTGACCGACGGCCTCGGGCTGGACACGGCTTATGTGGAATCGACCGAGGGCATCCTGCCCGCGACGCGCTTCGCGGTCGAAGCCTATGTCCACTATTGCCGCGAGAAGTCGCCGCTGGAGGCAATCGCCTCCTCGCTCACCGAATTGTTCGCGCCGAACCTGCACGAAGAGCGCATTGCCGGCATGCTGGAGCACTATGACTTCGTCAATCCTGACACCATGAGCTACTTCAAACGCCGGCTGGCACAGGCGCCGCGCGATGCCGGCTTTGCGCTCGACTATGTCAAGGCGCATGCCACCACGCCCGAGCAACGCGCGTCGGTCTGCAACGCCCTGATCTTCAAGACCAGCGTGCTGTGGGTGCAGCTCGACGCGCTCCAGCACGCCTATGTCGAGGGCCACATTCCGCCGGGCGCGTTCGTGCCCCAAGAACACCAAAAAGCGAGCTGAGGAACAATGGCCGGGCCGCGCAACATCAGCGTCAGCGAGACCAGCCGGCCGGTGCTGCCGCGGCACGCCAAGCTGAAATATGACGAGACGCGAAAAGTCTGGGTGATCCTGGCGCCCGAACGCGTGCTGGCGCCGGACGAGATCGCGGTCGAGGTCTTGCAGCTCTGCGACGGCGAGCGCAATGTTGGCGACATGTCCGACCAGCTCGCGGCAAAATACGCCGCGCCGCGAGAGGCGATCCTGGCCGACGTCATCGTCATGCTGCAGGATCTCGCCGACAAGGGCTTTCTCACGGAGGCCCGGGAGAAGACGTCATGAGCGATGTGCTCGGCAATCCCACCATTCCGCCCGACGCCAGTGACAGCCTCGCGGTGCTGGAGAAGAGCCGCTCGACGGCGGAGACGTTCGGCATTCCGCTCGCCGTGCTGCTCGAGATCACCCACCGCTGCCCGCTGCAATGCCCCTATTGCTCCAACCCGGTCGAGCTCGACCGCTCGGGCAAGGAGCTGACCACCGAGGAATGGAAGAAGGTGCTGAGCGAGCTCGCCGAGATCGGCGTGCTCCAGGTGCATTTCTCCGGCGGCGAGCCGACGGCGCGCAAGGACCTCGTCGAGCTGGTCAAGCATGCCAGCGACGTCGGCCTCTACACCAACCTCATCACCTCGGCCGTGCTGCTGACGCGCGAGCGGCTGAGCGAGCTGGCCGATGCCGGGCTCTGCCACGTGCAGATCAGCTTCCAGGGCGTTGAAGAAGGCTTGGCCGATCGCGTCGGCGGCTACAAAAACGGACACCGCAAGAAGCTCGAAGTGGCAAAATGGACACGCGAGCTTGATTTGCCGCTCACCGTGAATGCGGTGATGCATCGGCAAAACCTGCATCAACTGCCTGATATCGTCCAGATGTCGGTCGATCTCGACGCCGACCGGCTCGAGGTCGCCAATGTGCAATATTACGGCTGGGCGCTGAAGAACCGCGCCGCGCTGATGCCGACGGTGGCGCAGCTCGACGAGTGCACCCGCATCGTCGAGGAGGCGCGCGAGCGACTGAAGGGCCGGCTCACGATCGACTATGTCGTGCCCGATTATTACGCGCTGCGGCCGAAGAAGTGCATGGGCGGCTGGGGCCGGCAGTTCTTCAACATTTCGCCGGCCGGCAAGGTGCTGCCCTGCCACGCCGCCGAGAGCATCACCGGGCTCGACTTCGAATCGGTACGCTCCAACCATTCGATCGCCTGGATCTGGCAGAACTCGGACGCCTTCAACCGCTATCGCGGCACCGGCTGGATGAAGGAGCCGTGCAAGAGTTGCGAATTCCGCGAGATCGATTTCGGCGGCTGCCGCTGCCAGGCCTTTGCGCTGACCGGTGACGCTGCCAACACCGATCCGGCCTGTGCGCTGTCGCCACTGCACGAGACCATCTTCAAGCAGGCCGAGCGCGAGGCCGAGGGCGAAACCAACCGCTTCGTCTATCGCAATTTCGCCGGTGGCACTCTGGAATCCGGGAATGATGCCTGACGCCGACGCGGCCAGCTCAGTCAAGCGCGCCGATCCTTTTGCGCCGCTGACCTCCGAAACGCTCGACGTCGGCGACGGCCACGAGCTCTATGTCGAGAGCGTCGGCCGCGCCGACGGAATCCCCGCGGTCTACCTGCATGGCGGCCCCGGCAGCGGCTGCCAGCCCGACCACCGCCGGCTGTTCGATCCCGACCGTTTCCATGCCGTGCTGTTCGACCAACGCGGCTGCGGCCGCAGCCGTCCGAAGGGATCGCGCGAGCACAACACTACGCAGCATCTGATCGCGGACATGGAAAAGATCCGCGAAAAATTCGGCATCGCGCGCTGGATGGTGGTCGGCGGCTCCTGGGGCGCGACGCTGGCGCTGGCTTATGCGCAGGCGCATCCCGCGCGCGTTTCCGGGATTGCGCTCCGCGCGACGTTTCTCGGCACGCGTGCTGAAGTCGAGATCGCCTTCACCTCGCGCCTGTCGCAATTCTACCCCGCGCTCTACGAGGATTTTCTGAGCGTGCTGCCGCTCGAGGAGCGCGCGCGGCCGGTGGAAGCCTACTATCGCCGCATCCTCGATGCCGATCCGGCCGTGCATGGCCCGGCATCGCGCGCCTGGTACGATACCGAGCGCGCCTTGTCGGAACACAAGGCGGCCAAGACCCGGCTGGACCTGGCGTCGCTGAACGTCTGGCGCACATTGCCGGCGACGCCCTTCATGGAGGCGCATTATTTCGTCCAGGACAGCTTCATGACGGAGAACGAGTTGTTGCGGAACGCCGGCAAGCTCGACGGCATTCCCGGCATCATCGTCCAGGGCCGCTACGATCTGTTGTGCCCTCCCGAGACATCGCAGGCGCTCGCGAAAGTGTGGCCGGGTTCCGAGATTCGCATCGTGGAAGAAGCCGGCCATTCGCTCTATGATACCGGCGTGCGGGACGCGGTCATGAAGTCGATCGCAGATATCGCTTCGAAGATTTCGCGATAGCGGGACAAGAAAATGCCACTCGCCGGGAAGGGCATGTTGCTCACGTCGATGAACATCGACGTTTCAGATGAAGCCGATTTCAATCGCTGGTACGATCGCGAGCATCTGGAAGAGCGCGTCGCGATCGAGGGATTCCTCGAGGCGCGGCGCTATCTCGCGCACGCCGCAAATCCCAAATATCTCTCGCTGTATTCGACCGCGACGCTCGACGTGCTCGATAGTCCCGCCTACCGGGCGCGGCTCGCCAATCAGACCGAATGGTCGCGGCGCAGCATGGCGCATTTCAAGGACATGCTGCGCGTGGTCGCCCGCATCACGATCAGCAACGGCACCGGCCGAGGCGCGGCGCTCGGCCTCGTGCGGTTGCGACCGACGCCGGACAATGCGGCCGCGTGGCGTGACGCACTGCAAGAACGGCTGGCGCCGGAAAAGCACGACGGCATCATCTCCATGCATCTGCTCGAAAGCGAGCCGGAATTGTCGGGCGCGACCGCGGACATTCCGGCAGTGCGCAACGAAGGCGCACGCGACTGGTTCGTGCTGATCGACGGCACGCATGTCGGCGCGGTCTCGGCCGTGATCGCCGCGCGCTTCACCGGCCCTGCCGCCTCGCCATTCCCGCTTCCCGTGTCGGTCGGCACCTACAGCCTGATGTGGGACCTCGCGAAGAGCGACATCGCGCGCAACTAAGACGCATCGCAACATGTTGCACCGCCGCATACTGCGCGCGGCAATTAATGATGTGCGCGCTGGGCTCCCATGAAAGCCGGTGATCACCCAAATTTGCCGTTGTACTTCGGACCGGTTCTAATAAGCTAACCCAATGACGTCATTCAGAAACCAGATCGCCGCGCGTTAGCGTTCGCCAAGCTCAAGAAAAGGCCGCCGGGTCTTTGAGCCTGCGCGGACAGGGTAGGAATGAAACCGACCGACATTGCGGCCCCCGACTACTTTCACAAAGTGGTCGATTGCCAATGGGCCTGTCCTGCGCACACCCCCGTTCCCGAATACATCCGACTGATCGCCCAAGGCCGCTACAGCGACGCCTATATGATCAACTGGAAATCGAACGTGTTTCCCGGAATTCTGGGACGCACCTGCGATCGTCCATGCGAGCCGGCGTGCCGCCGCGGACGCGTCGAGGAGACCCCGGTCGCGATCTGCCGCCTGAAGCGCGTCGCCGCCGATTTCAAGGACGACATCACGCAACGCCTGCCGCGGCCGTCGGCCAAGAACGGCAAGCGCGTTGCCTTCGTCGGCGGCGGTCCCGCTTCGCTGACGGTGGCCCGCGATCTCGCCCCGCTCGGCTATCACTGCACGGTGTTCGACGGCGATCCACGAGCCGGCGGCATGATGCGCTCGCAGATCCCGAAATTTCGCCTGCCGGATTCAGTCATCGACGAGGAGACCGGCTACATCCTGGGTCTCGGCGTTGACTTCAAGGGCGGCCACCGCATCGAAAGCATGAAGGCGCTGCTCGCGGAGAAGTATGACGCGATCTTCGTCGGCTCCGGCGCACCGCGCGGACGCGAGCTCGACATCCCCGGACGCAAGGAAGCAGCCGCCAACGTCCATATCGGCATCGACTGGCTGTCCTCGGTCTCGTTCGGCCATACCGACAAGATCGGCAAGCGCGTCATCGTGCTCGGCGGCGGCAACACCGCGATGGATTGCTGTCGCACCGCGCGTCGCCTCGGCGGCGAAGAGGTGAAAGTGGTCGTGCGCTCCGGCTTCGAGGAAATGAAGGCCTCGCCCTGGGAGAAGGAAGACGCGCTTCACGAGGACATCCCGATCCTCAACTTCCTCGTGCCCACAGCCTTCGTCCACGACAACGGCAAGCTCACCGGCATCACCTTCCAGAAGGTGAAGGCCGAATACGACGCCAAGGGCCGCCGCAACCTCGTGCCCTCGGGCGAGCCGGACCAAACCATCGAATGCGACGACGTGCTGGTCGCGGTCGGCCAGGAGAACGCCTTTCCCTGGATCGAGCAGGACTGCGGGATCGAGTTCGACAAATGGCACATGCCCAAGGTCGATCCGCAAACCTTCGTCTCGACCAACCCGAAAGTATTCTTCGGCGGCGACGCCGCGTTCGGGCCGAAGAATATCATCTGGGCGGTGGCGCAGGGCCATGATGCCGCGCTGTCGATCCACAAGATGCTCTCGGGCGAGGACGTCACCGAGCGTCCATTGCCGGAGGTGCACATCTCCTCGCAGAAGATGGGCATCCACGAATGGAGCTATGACAACGACATCTCCAACGACAAGCGCTACAAGGTGCCGCATCGCGACAAGGTGATCGCGCTGAAGGACATCCGCACGGAGGTCGAGCTCGGCTACGACGTCAAGCTGGCGCTGGGCGAGGCCGAGCGCTGCCTGAACTGCGACGTCCAGACCGTGTTCTCGACCTCGCTCTGCATCGAGTGCGACGCCTGCGTCGACATCTGTCCGATGGACTGCATCACCTTCACCGACAATGGCGAGGAAGGCGATCTCCGTCAGCGCCTGAAAGCGCCCTCGCTGCATCCGGACCAGGATCTCTATGTCTCGAGCGACCTCAAGACCGGGCGCGTGATGATCAAGGACGAGGATGTCTGCCTGCATTGCGGGCTGTGTGCCGAGCGCTGTCCCACCGGCGCCTGGGACATGCAGAAATATTTGATCGAGATGACTCACGCAGGTTCAGCATGTCCGACAAAAAGCCGATCAGCAGCGTAAACGACTTCGTCGTCCGCTTCGCCAACGTCAACGGATCGGGCTCGGCCAGCGCCAACGAGATGTTTGCGCGCGCGATCCTGCGCCATGGCGTTCCGGTGAGCCCCCGTAACATCTTCCCCTCCAACATCCAGGGCCTGCCGACCTGGTACGAGGTGCGGGTGACCGAACAGGGCCATCTCGGCGCCCGCGGCGGCGTCGACATGATGGTGGCGATGAACCCGCAGACCTGGGACAAGGACGTCGCCGGCATCGAGCCCGGCGGCTATCTGTTCTACGATTCCACCAAGCCGATGCCGTCAACGAAATTCCGCGACGACATCACCGTGATCGGTGTTCCCCTGACCGCGATCACCAACTCGACCTACACCGATCCGCGCCAGCGCCAGCTGTTCAAGAACATCATCTATCTCGGGGCGCTCTCGGCGCTGCTCGACATGGACCCGAAGCTGATCGAGCAGCTGATCGGCGAGCAGTACAAGCGCAAGGAGAAGCTCTTGTCCTCCAACGTCCACGCGCTGCATCTCGGCCGCGACTGGGCGCTGCAAAACCTGAAATGTCCGACCGGGCTGCGGGTGAAGAAGTCCGACAAGGTCGGCGACCGCATCTTCATCGAGGGCAACAGCGCCGCCGCGCTCGGCGCCGTCTATGGCGGCGCCACGGTGTGCGCCTGGTATCCGATCACGCCGTCCTCGTCCGTGGCCGAGGCTTTCACCGCCCACTGCAAGAAGTACCGGCACGATCCGGAAACCGGCAAGGCGAAATACGCGATCGTGCAGGGCGAGGACGAGCTCGCTTCGATCGGAATCGTGATCGGCGCCTCCTGGAACGGCGCGCGCGCCTTCACCGCGACCTCCGGCCCCGGCATCTCGCTAATGACCGAGTTCATCGGCCTGTCATATTTTGCCGAAATCCCGGCCGTGATCATGAACATCCAGCGCGCCGGTCCCTCGACCGGCATGCCGACCCGCACCCAGCAATGCGACATCATCGCCTGCGCCTATGCTTCGCATGGCGACACCAAGCATGTGCTGCTGTTCCCTGAAGATCCCGCCGAGGCGTTCGAGTTCGCAGCCGCGGCTTTCGATCTCGCCGAGCGGCTCCAGACCACGATCTTCCTGATGCTCGACCTCGACATCGGCATGAATCACCGGCTCTGCCGTCCGCTGAAATGGGACGACGCCAAGCAATATGACCGCGGCAAGGTGATGACCGCGGAGATGCTGGAGGAAGGCCGCGATTTCGGCCGCTATCTCGACGTCGACGGCGACGGCATCCCCTACCGAACCTATCCCGGCACGCATCCGACCAAGGGCTCATATTTTACCCGCGGCACGTCGCGCGACCGCTATGCGCGTTACTCCGAAGAAGGCTCGGTCTACGCCGACAACATGCAGCGGCTGATGCGCAAGTTCGAGACCGCGCAGGATTTGGTGCCGCGGCCGCTTCAGGCTAATGCGGAACGGCCGACCAAATACGGCGTGATCTATTTCGGTTCGACTACGCCGGCGATGGACGAGGCGATCGGATTGTTGGAGGCACGAGGCCATCAGCTCGATCGCCTGCGCATCCGCGCCTTCCCGTTCCACTCCAGCGTGGCGAGCTTCCTCGCCGAGCACGATTTCGTCTACGTGGTCGAGCAGAACCGCGACAGCCAGCTGCGCCAGCTCATCGTCAACGAAAACGGCATCGACCCGGTGCGGCTGGTGCCGATCGTGCACTACGACGGCTCGCCGATCACCGCCCGCTTCATCGCAAAAGCCATTGGCGACCACCAGGATCACCTCAAGGTGACCCCGCTCCGCAAGGCAGTGTCATGATGGTAAGGCGCAGGCATCGGATGCAATCACCTCTCCCCGCGTGCGGGGAGAGGTCGGATTGCGCAGCAATCCGGGTGAGGGGGACTCACCACGAGTCGAGCTCGTCGAAAGAGCCCCTCACCCCGACCCTCTCCCCGCGAAGAGCGGGGAGAGGGAGCAGAGAGAGACGGTCATGACCTACATCGCAAAGCCGAAATTCCACCATCCCGGGCTGAAGAAGAACGAGCTCGGCTACACCCATCGCGACTACGAAGGCAAGATCTCGACGCTGTGCGCCGGCTGCGGCCACGATTCGATCACGGCCTCGATCATCGAGGCCTGCTATGAGCTTTCGATCGAGCCGCACCGGGTTGCGAAGATCTCGGGCATCGGCTGCTCGTCGAAGACGCCGGACTATTTCCTCGGCAATTCGCACGGCTTCAACTCCGTGCACGGCCGCATGCCCAGCGTGCTGACCGGCGCCAATCTCGCCAATCGCGACCTGATCTATCTAGGTGTCTCCGGCGACGGCGATTCCGCCTCGATCGGCTTCGGCCAGTTCGCCCATTCGATCCGGCGCGGGGTGAACATGACCTATATCGTCGAGAACAACGGCGTCTACGGCCTGACCAAGGGCCAGTTCTCGGCGACCGCCGACCGCGGCTCGAAGTCCAAGAAGGGCGTCACCAACACCGACAACGCCATCGACCTCGTCGCCATCGCGCTGCAGTTGGGGGCGACTTTCGTCGCGCGCTCGTTCTCCGGCGACAAGACCCAGCTCGTGCCGCTGATCGCGGCCGCGATCCGCCACAAGGGCGCGTCGTTCATCGACGTCATCAGCCCCTGCATCGCCTTCAACAATCATGCCGGCTCGACCAAGAGCTTCGACTATGTTCGCGAGCACAATGACGCGGTGAACCGGCTCGACGTGCTGGTCGGCCGCGATCCGATTGCGGTGGATTACGCACCGGGCACGGTGCAAATGGTCGAGCAGCATGACGGCAGCAGGATCGCGCTGCGCAAGATCGATGCCGACTACGATCCGCATGACCGGCTCGGCGCCCAGACCTTCCTGCAAAAGCACGCCGCAAAGGGACAGATCGTCACGGGGCTGCTCTACGTCGATCCCGACGCGGAAGATCTGCACGAGCATCTCAACACGGTCGAGACGCCGCTCAACACGCTGGAAGCGGACACGCTCTGCCCGGGCTCGGCGATGCTGGACAAGTTCAACGCCAGCCTGCGGTGATCGCTACCGCGCCGCAGCCGGCTGCCGGACGCGTATGGTGATCTTCTCCGACACGATGGGCGGCTCGAACGGATAGTGCTTGGCATCGCCCAGCACGAGTTGGAGCGTATGCGTCCCGGGCGGAAGCTCGAGAAGCGTTTCGGTCTGCCCTGCCCCGAAATGCAGATGCGACTTGTCCTGCAGGATCGGCTCCTTGGGATCGATGGGGTCGTTGACGTCGATCAGCAAATGATGGTGACCGGCGTTCTGATACTCGTCGCCGGCATGGGTCACTCCCATGTTGCGCAAGCCGAACCGGACCCAGAATCCGCCGCGGACCTTCTGCCCGTCATGCGGGGTGATGAAATAGAGCTTGGCGTCCTTGGGCGCTGCCTTGCCCTGCGAAAAGGCCACCCCCGGGAGCAATGCGAGCGCCGCCGCCAGCGCGACGCAACGAAGGATCTGCATCAAACCAACTCCTCCACTCAAGGGCTGAGCGCCACGCGGAATCCGTGCGTCGGATAACGAACGTTGGTGTCGTAGCCATCGCGGTTGGACGGCCGCACATATCTCGAATCGTTCTTCCAGGAGCCCGAGCGCAGGACATGAGCGCTGCAGTCCCCGCTGCTCCATGCCGAGCCGTCACCGGGCGCGCCCTGATAGGTCTTATGCCAGCAGTCCTCGACCCATTGATCGATACCGCCGCCCATGTCGTGGAGCCCGAACGGATTAGGCCTGAAGCTGCCGACCTTCGCCGGTTGCTCGGCCGCGAGATCACCGCAATCCTTGCAACCGGCCATGCCCGGCTGCAGCTTGTCGCCCCACCAATATTTGGTCTGCGTTCCGCCCCGCGCGGCATATTCCCATTCGGCTTCGCTCGGAAGCCGATAAGTCTTCTTCGTCGCCTGAGCGAGATAGGCCGCATATTGCTGCGCGTCGGTCCAGCTCACATTGCTGACCGGCGCATCGTCCTTGCCGATGGCCGTGAAGCCGCACGCCTTTGCAGCGGCGCACTCATTCCATTCCTGCACGGTCACCGGATATTTTCCGATCGAGAACGGCTTGACCGCCACCTGATGGACGGGACGCTCGGTCGGATCGTCATTGCTTCCCATCGCAAAGCTGCCGCCGCGAATGGCGACCATCTCGGGTTCGCGGACGGCCGTTGCCGATTGAGTTGGCGCCGGAGCGGGCGACGGAGATGACGAAGCCGACGAGGGAGAAGGCTGCGGCGTCTGCGGCGCTGCTTCGCGCGACGGAGGCTGCGGGCTCGGTGATGCGGCAGGCGAAGCGGTGGGAGAAGCGGTGGGCCCGGTGGCCTGCTCGCTCACCCTGCCCGGTGTCTGAGCCAGCAGATACCACAGCACACCGGCGGCAATCACCGACAGCGTGATACCCAGGAGAAAGATCAGAGTATTCTCGCGCCGCCCCCGCGTCCTGCCGACCGCGTCTGCATCCGGCAGCACTTTATAGACGCGCACGGGATCGGTGATGTTCTTGACCTTGCGGTCCCCGAGCGACTCGTAACCGCACACGACCTTGTGCTTGATCTGCTCGTAGATCGCGCCGGAGATAAAGACCTGGCCTGGCTCGGCGATGCCCTCGATGCGCGTGGCGATGTTGACGCCGTCGCCGTAGACGTCGTCCGGCTCCACGATGACATCACCGAGATTGACGCCAATCCGGTACTCGATCCGAGTGTCCTTCGGAAGCGAGGCGTTGCGGCCGATGAGATTCTGCTGGATGACGATGCTGCATCGGACGGCCTCGACCGGACTGTCGAAAATCGCGATGAAGCCGTCGCCCGTCGTCTTCACCAGACTTCCATTGTGCTCGACGATGCTGGGCTGGATGAGATCCCGCTCGATCCGCTTGACGCGGACGTGCGTGCCCTCCTCGTCGGCCTGCATCAGGCGGCTGTAGGAAGCGATGTCACCGACAATGATGGCCGCGAGGCGACGAGGCATAGGGCCGTGCGAAGGCGGCTCGTCATTCCCGGATCTGAAGCTGCGAATTTCGCCCATTGCGGGGACTCCACAAACTTACAAAGGCAGACCCCAACCTACGACTGCCAAAGGCGATCGTCTGTGAAGGCTATCACATCGACGAAATCGGGCAATGTCCGTGGGGATCGCAGGAGTCGAGTTCCGAAAGGCGAAGGCGTTACATCGAATGAACCTTTATGACCCCACCGATGACTAACGCCCCGCGTGGAACTAATCACCTCGCTCCGCCCTGCGATGCTCGTGTCATTGATGTGCGAACCATGAACGCGTCGCACCGGGTTCGCGTCTAAAGTACAGCTCAGTTGCTGCACGCGAGGCCATCATGAAGTCTTTTCTCGTTGCTGCCGTCTTCCTTGCCGCGCGCGGCGGCGCCGCTCAGGCCGAGGAGGCCGACGATATCCGTGAGGCCAGCAAGGCCGAAGCCGAGACCTTCAACGCGCGCATGTATGCGGGCGTACCCGGCAACAAGGCCTATGCCTGCTTCGTGCGGCGCTACGATGCCGAGCACCTGGCGCGTCATCCGAAGCAGAAGGTCGCCGCGATGAAGCTGCTGATCTCGGCGGAGATGGACACCGAAGACAAGCAGCTCCACAACTCCTTCCGCCTCGGCTTCAGATATCGTCACCGCTCCGGCGATTTCGATTCCAGCGGCTCCTGTCATCACGCCGTGTTCACCAAGGACGGCACCGAAATCCGCCTCGGTTGCGGCGTCGACTGCGAGGGCGGCGGCATCGGCGTCGCGCTCTCGAAGGACGACAAATCGGCGATCGTGCGGCTGGCGCGGGTCAGGGTCTGGCAGAACAACAAGCCGGACGACGATGCCGAACTGTCACTGGTCGCCGGGGCCGACGACGGGATTTTCCGCCTGGATCGAACGGACAATAAGGAATGCGCCTCGCTCGTGACCGACCGCAAGGAACTCGCCGCGCTCCGCCACAAATGATATGTGTCCGGCGCAATCGAGGGAGATCGTCATGAACCGCCGGAATATGTTGTGGAGCGCCGTCTCAGGCCTGGGCGTGGCGCTTGGCGCCTCCAGCGCGAAGGCCGCGACGGACGCCGGCACGGGCAACAAGCTGAAGGTGGTGTATCATTTGAGCGATGCCGAGAAGGTCAACTTCGTCCTCGGCAACATCCAGAACCACATCGACGGCGTCGGCGGCTCCGACCATGTGACGATCGCGCTGGTGATCCACGGCCCGGCACTGAAGGCGTTTCACTCGGCGCAGGCCAACCCTGACATCAGCAAGCGCGTCGGCGATTTTTCGAAGGATGGCGTCGAGCTTGCCGCCTGCGGCAACACGATGAAGGCGCAGAACGTCACGCTCACGGATCTCCTGCCGGGCTTCGTCAGCGCGGAGAAGGGTGGCGTCGTCCGTTTGGCCGAGCTCCAGTCGCAGGGTTATCTCTATCTGCGGCCGTAGGTAGCAGCGAAAGTGGTGGGCTCCCTCCCCCGCTTGCGGGGGAGGGTCGGGGAGAGGGTGTCTCAGCAATCGAGAACCCCCAAGTGGAGAGCGCCCCCCCCCCCCGCGGGGGGCCCCCCCCCCCCCCCCCCCGGGGGGGGGTGGGGGGGGGGGGGGGTGGGGGG
>NZ_JBVVPN010000014.1:0-15502 GCF_055811035.1 Bradyrhizobium sp. MI1.10 | reverse complement strand
CGGCCCATCCCCCCGTGGTGGGTGTGGCTGGGGTTCCGGTTGTGTACCAATCCCACACCCCCGATGAGGAGAGAGCCCCCACCCGGCGCTGCGCGCCGACCTCTCCCGCAAGCGGGAGAGGTAAGAGGAGTTTGCGGGATCGCTTCCACACCACTTCCCACTTGACACATCCATAACTCCACGGTTATGAATATACCCATAACTTACAGGTTATGGATTACATGCCCGCCGCCGCTCACGACCTTCTGTTCAGGACGCTCGCCGACCCCACCCGTCGGGCGATCTTCGAGCGATTGTGCCGCGAGGGCGAACAGACGGTCGGGGCCCTGACGGCACTGTCGGGCGTGTCCCAGCCGGCGGTCTCAAAACATCTCGGCGCGCTGAAGCAGGCTGGCCTCGTGCGCGACCGGCATCAAGGACGGCAGACGCATTACAGCGCCCAGCCCGGCGCGCTCAATCCGCTGATCGACTGGACCAGCCAGATGGCCGGATTCTGGCAGAACCGGCTCGACGCGCTCGACGATCTCCTGAAGAGGATGGACCAATGAACGAATCCGCGACCGAAACCCGATCTGTCGTCGTCGAGCGCGAATTTGCCTTTCCGGCAGAGCGGATCTGGCGCGCGCTGACGCAGCCGCATCTGATCGAGGAATGGCTGATGAAGAACGACTTCAAGCCGAACGTGGGCCACCGCTTCAACCTTCGCGGCGAATGGGGCGGCGTGCTGGACTGCGAAGTCCTCACCATCGAGCCGCAGAAGACGCTCGCCTACACCTGGAATTTCTCGCACGAGGACGCGGCGTTCGATCTCAAGAGCGTCGTGACCTTCACGCTGACGCCGACGGGCGCAGGCACTCATCTGCGTGTCGAGCAAGCGGGCTTCAGCCCGGCGCAGAAGCAGGCATTTGGCGGCGCGCATGCCGGCTGGAAGCAGTTTCTCACCAAGCTGGACGAGCTGCTGGCCAAGGCAGACTAGCTCGGCCGCCGGCCTTCATTTCGATCATCTCAAGAGGAGGTTTCATTGACCGGAAATATGTGGATTCGACAGATCCATCGCTGGCTGTCGATTGCTTTCACGCTGGCCGTCATCGCCAACATCGTCGCCCTGACGATGCAAGTCCAGGCGACGTGGATCGGCTTGCTCGCCTTCGTCCCATTGATCCCGTTGCTTGCGACCGGGCTCTACATGTTCGCGCTGCCATATCTCGGCCGCGGCCGCGGCGCCCGACAAGAGGCGTGAGCATGAAGAAGGCCGTGACCGCGAAAACCAGCAGCGCGATGAAGACGAATGGCGCTTCGCCATCCAGAATGATCGACGGCAGGATCAAGGAGCTCGGCGACTGGCGCGGCGACATGCTCGGGCGAATCCGCGGCCTGATCAAGGAGGCCGACCCTGATGTCGTCGAGGAATGGAAGTGGCGCGGCGTTCCGGTGTGGGAGCACGACGGCATCATCTGCACCGGCGAGACCTACAAGGCCGTGGTGAAGATGACCTTTGCCAAGGGCGCCGCGCTGGACGATCCCGCCGGCCTGTTCAACTCGAGCCTCGACGGCAACGTGCGCCGCGCGATCGATATTCGCGAAGGCGACAAGATCAACGAGAAGGCGTTGAAGGCGCTGATCCGCGCAGCCGTGGAGCTGAATGCGTCGAAAGCCAAGAAGAAGCCGGCGAAGAAGCGATCGACTTAGAGCACGATTGATTCACGTTGATCGCTTTAGCAGCCGCGGACTGGCTGCAACCTCTCCCGCTTGCGGGAGAGGTCGGCGCGTAGCGCCGGGTGAGGGCTCTATCCTCTGGGGGAATCCCGCTGCGGAGACACCCTCTCCCCACCCCTCCCCCGCAAGCGGGGGAGGGAGCGCAGCTCCCTGGCAGAAGCCACAAGGCTAATCTCATCGCGCTCCGGAAGCTGCCCCGCCCTCACGCCACCGCCGAGATCGGCCGCGGGCTCACGACGTATTCGCGCAGCACCTTGTCGTTGGAATCGACCTCGATCAGTGCGACATCGTAGGTCCAGAGATCGGCGAGATGCTGGAGCACGCGCTTGGCGTCGGTCTCGTTGAGCTGCGCGCCCTTGATGACATGGTGATGCAGGATCAGCCGCCGGTCGCCGGAGAGATCGACGTCGACCACCTCGATATTCGCGTCGATGTAGCCGACATCGTGCTGCCGTGCCAGCTCGCGCCGGACGCGGCGGAAGCCGCGCTCGTCGTGAATGGCGTCGACCCGGATGCCGGCGCGCTCCTCGGGATCGTCATGCAGGTGGAACATGCGGAGATGCCGCATCAGCTTCGGACTCAGGAACTGGGCGATAAAACTCTCGTCGCGGTAATTGGCCCAGACGTCGCGCAGCACGCCCATCACGTCGTTCTTGCCGGCGATGTCCGGGAACCACTCGCGGTCCTCGTCTTCCGGCCGGGTGACGATGCGCTCGATGTCCTGCATCATGGCGAAGCCGAGCGCATAGGGATTGAAGCCGGAAAAGCGCTGGTCGTCGAATTCGGGCTGGAACACGACGTTGGTGTGCGACTGCAGGAATTCGAGAAAATTGCCGTCGCTGATGCGGCCCTGCTGATGCAGCTTGGTCATGATGCGATAGTGGACGTAGGTCGCCGTCCCCTCGTTCATCACCTTGGTCTGGCTCTGCGGATAGAAATATTGCGCGATGTGGCGGACGATGCGCAACAGCTCGCGCTGCCAGGGGGCCAGCCGCGGCGCGCTCTTCTCGAGGAAATACAGCAGGTTTTCCTGCGGCAGGCCGAGCAGCTTGCGGCGCCGTTCGACGCTGAGCGCGGACCGGGTCTTGCTCTTTCCCGCCGGCACGGTGCGCCAGAGGTCGTTGAAGACCTCCTCCTCATGCTGGCGGCGGCGCCCTGCCCGCTTCTCTTCGGCGCGGAGATCGAGCTTCTTCTTGCCGGGATAGCGGTCGATCCCATGCGACATCAGCGCATGCGCGGCATCGAGGGTGCGCTCGACCTCGACGCGGCCGTAGCGATCCTCGCATTGCATGACGTAGTTCTTGGCGAAATCCAGATAGTCCAGGATGCCGTCGGCGTCGGTCCACTGCTTGAACAGATAGTTGTTCTTGAAGAAGTGGTTGTGGCCGAAGGCGGCGTGCGCGATCACCAGGGTCTGCATCGTCGCCGTGTTCTCCTCCATCAGGTAGGAGATGCAGGGCGAGGAGTTGATCACGATCTCATAGGCAAGTCCCATCAGGCCCTTGCGGTATGAGGCCTCGTGATACGCGAAGTGCTTTCCGAATGACCAGTGCTTGTAGAACAGCGGCATGCCGACCGACGAATAGGCGTCCAGCATCTGCTCGGCGGTGATGACTTCGATCTGGTTCGGATAGACGTCGAGCCCGAGATCTTTCGTCGCCACCTCCTCGCAGGCATCCGTGATGCGCTGCAAGGTGTGAAAATCCCAATCGGCGCCTTCGAACAAGCGTTCTGTCATGGAGCGGCTTTCTCCTGGGCAGTGTCGCGGCGCTGAAACAGATCGTGGAAGACCGGAAAAATCTC
The DNA here is from genome assembly GCF_055811035.1 of Bradyrhizobium sp. MI1.10. Classification (NCBI taxonomy): domain Bacteria; kingdom Pseudomonadati; phylum Pseudomonadota; class Alphaproteobacteria; order Hyphomicrobiales; family Nitrobacteraceae; genus Bradyrhizobium; species Bradyrhizobium sp. MI1.10. The sequence goes on along the minus strand of NZ_JBVVPN010000014.1, from coordinate 11,983 downwards.
GCTGCGCTCGCTGACCTTGCGCATCGAGAGCGGTGCGCCGCTGTTGCGCAGGCGCTCGTAGAGAGTCCAGAGCGAGGAGTCAGACAGATCGAAAGCGCTGCCGCCGGACTCGCCGACCTCGAGATAGGCAAAGAACTGGCAGACCGGCAGGATCTTGTCGGTCAGCAGCATGCCCGCGAGCTCGCCGTCGGAATAGGAATTGTCGCCGTCGGAGGCTTGGGCGGCGTAGATATTCCAGTCCGACGGGCTGAAGCGTTCGCGCACGATCTCGTGCATCGCCTGCAGCGCGCTGGAGACCAGCGTGCCGCCGGAAGCCGGGCCGTAGAAGAAGGTCTGCTCGTCCACCTCCTCGGCGCGATCGGTGTGGCGGATGAAGACGATGTCGACATGCTTGTAGCGGCGCTTCAGGAACACGTAGAGCAGCATGTAGAAGCGCTTGGCGAGATCCTTCATGTGCTCGGACATCGAGCCCGACACGTCCATCAGGCAGAACATCACGGCCTGGGCAACGGGCTTGGGCACCGTCTCGAAGCGGCGGTAGCGGATATCGAGCGGATCGATGAAGGGAATGCGCTTGGACTTCGCCTTCAGTTTTTCGAGCTGGGCCATCAGCACCAGACGCTCGTCCTCGTCCGCGCAGGCGGCGATGGCGGCTTCCAGCTCTTCGATCTCCTCCTTGCTGGGACGCTTGAGCGCGATACGGCGCGCCAGTGCGCGCCGAACCGTCCGGCTCACCGAGATGTTGGATGGCGAGCCCGACGTGGTGTAGCCGGCGCGCTGGATGCCCTCGCTCTCGGTGTGCGCGATCTTGCGCTTGGCAAGGTCGGGCAATTCGAGATCGTCGAGAAAGAGATCGACGAATTCGTCGCGGCTGAGCACGAAACGGAAGGCGTCCTCGCTGTCGCCTTCGCCCGGTCCGGAATCCTTGGCGCTGCCCTGGCCCGAGCGCTGGAGGTAGTCGCCCTCGATGAACTTCTTGTTCCCGGGCAACACCATGTCGCGCGTTCCGCCGTCGCGGCGGAAACGCGGCTCATGCATGCCGTCGAGCGGAATGGTGACCTCGCCACCCTCCAGGACGTCCTTGATGTCGCGTTCCTGCGAGGTCTTCTTGACGGCGCCCTGCACCAGGGATTTGGCCCGACGCAAGAACCGCTGCCGGTTCTCGAGACTCTTGCCGCCTGGATTCAGGCGCCTGTCAATAATGTGAATCGGCACTTTTCCATCCGCCTCAACCGGCCTGCTTCACGCGCATGTACCATTCGACGAGCCGGCGAACCTGACGCTCGGTGTAGCCGCGCTCCACCATGCGTGCGACGAACTCGCCGTGCTTCTTCTCCGTCTCGCCGTCCTTCTTCGACCCGAAGGAGATGACCGGAAGCAGGTCCTCGACCTGGGAGAATATCCGCTTTTCGATCACATCGCGAATCTTCTCGTAGGAGATCCAGGTCGGATTCTTGCCGCCGTTCTGGGCGCGCGACCGTAACGAGAATTTGACCACCTCGTTGCGGAAATCCTTCGGATTGGCGATGCCCGCCGGCTTCTCGATCTTGGTCAGCTCCTGGTTCAAAAGCTCGCGATCCAACAGCTGGCCAGTGTCGGCGTCCTTGAAATCCTGGTCCTCGATCCAGGCATCGGCGTAGTCGACGTAGCGGTCGAACAGGTTCTGGCCGTAATCCGAGTAGGATTCGAGATAAGCCTTCTGGATCTCGTTGCCGATGAACTCGGCATAACGCGGTGCAAGGTCCGCCTTGATGAATTCGAGGTAGCGCTTCTCGACTTCCTCGGGCAGCTGCTCGCGCTTGATCGATTGCTCCAGCGCGTACATCAGATGCACGGCGTCGGCGGCGACTTCCTGCGGATCGTGGTTGAAGGTCGCAGCCAGGATCTTGAAGGCAAAGCGGGTGGAAACACCGTCCATGCCCTCGTCGACGCCGGCGGCATCGCGATATTCCTGGACGCTGCGCGCCTTCGGATCGGTCTCCTTCAGGCTCTCGCCGTCGTAGACCCTCATCTTGGCGTAGGTCGTGGAATTTTCGTGCTTGCGCAGGCGCGACATCACCGAGAACCGCGCCAGCGTTTCCAGCGTCGCGGGCGCGCAAGGCGCGGCCGCGAGCTCGGAGCCCTGGATCAGCTTCTCGTAGATCTTCTGCTCCTCCGTGATCCGCAGGCAGTACGGCACCTTGATCACGCAGATGCGGTCGATGAAGGCCTCGTTGTTCTTGTTGGCCTTGAAGCTCGACCACTCGGCTTCGTTGGAGTGCGCGAGGATGACGCCGGTGAACGGAATCGCGCCGATGTTCTCGGTGCCGATGTAGTTGCCTTCCTGCGTCGCGGTGAGCAGCGGATGCAGCATCTTGATCGGCGCCTTGAACATCTCGACGAACTCGAGCACGCCTTGGTTGGCGCGGTTGAGGCCGCCGGAATAGCTGTAAGCGTCGGGATCGTTCTGCGCGTAGGTTTCGAGCTTGCGGATGTCGACCTTGCCGACCAGAGAGGAGATGTCCTGGTTGTTCTCGTCACCCGGCTCGGTCTTGGCGATGCCGATCTGGCGCAGCCGCGACGGCTGGATTTTTGCGACACGAAACTGGGAAATGTCGCCGCCGAAGGCTTCCAGCCGCTTGTAGCACCACGGGCTCATCAGGCCGGTGAGACGGCGGCGCGGAATGCCGTATTTCTCTTCCAGCATCGGGCCGAGCTGATCCGGATCGAACAGGCTGAGCGGACTTTCGAACACGGGCGAGAGCTCGTCGCCAGCCTTGAGCACGTAGATCGGATGCACTTCCATCAGCGACTTGAGCCGCTCGGCGAGCGAGGATTTGCCGCCGCCGACCGGACCGAGCAGATACAGGATCTGCTTGCGCTCTTCGAGGCCCTGCGCCGCGTGACGGAAGAAACCGACGATGCGCTCGATGGTTTCTTCCATGCCGTAGAAGCCGGCGAAGGCCGGATAGGTGCGGATCGTGCGGTTCAAAAAAATACGGCCAAGGCGTGGGTCCTTGGCCGTGTCAATCGTCTGGGGCTCACCGATCGCTGCTAGCAGTCGTTCGGCCGCGTTCGCGTATTTCATGGGATCGCTTCGACACGATTCCAGATATTCCGCCATCGACATGTCGTGTTGGCTTCTCGCCTCGAACGACTTAGCGAAAGCGTTGAATAGAGAATCGTTGTACATGATCCCTCTCCGCGTGAGTTCCGCTACACAATTGAACGAAAGCAGCGACCGGACCGTTCCTTAGCGCCACTCTCGAATCAGCGTGAGCACATGACGATCATTCGACACCCGGGCGCCTTCTCGGCGCAACGCACAACGTAGGCACAGGGTGAGTTACGAACAGGCACCTGCCTGATATTTGAGCGAATCTTTGTCTATATTGGCTCATTTCCAGAAAATGTCACTCGCTCGCAACATCCGGGCGTTACCGGGGATGCGTTCATCCGGCCTCGCATCATAGCGGTCTGCGAACGGCGATCTTATGACGCTTGTGCGGCGAAGCCTTGCGTGCCGCGTTCATCTTCCTGCTGCAATGCGGTGCGCGGACCGCCGGCAGCGTGATAGTCGCGGCAAGCGCGCAGCAGTGTATCAAAATCGGTCGCCAGGCCCTCCGACCGGATGACGATGCGATCGTCCCTCACGCAGCGGGCCAAGCCGCGGATGCTGCAGAGCTGCCGCTGCAAGGCCGGCGTCGGCGTCAGCACGATCACCTTGCGCCCGCGGCGTTCTTCAGCCGAAATCTCCGCGATAGAGTCCCACAGCAGAAATTCATTGCCAATGCGGAGATCGCGGATGCCATAGGGGGTGACGATCACCACCGCTCCCCGCTCGGCGGGGAGCATCCAGATCAGCCGACCGGTCATCACGGCGAACACCACCACGCCGGCAGAGCCGACCGTCGCGTCGTAATCGCCAAAAGCGCTCGACCAGCCCAAGGCGAGCGTTGCGCTGAGCAGCGTCATGGCGAAGCCCGCTACGACCAGCAGCCGCGTTTGGGTCGTACACGGACCGATTTCGAGATCGTGGGACGCATCGACGCATCCGGTCGACGTGACCGACTGGAGGCTGTCTGTGACAGCGAGCGCCAGACGGTCATGATGTGCTTGCATGCTTTCCCCCAGCATGGCCATTCGCGACCGAGCCACGATGCATCAGCCGGACCGGAATCCGCTGATGAGTACTCCGCGCAGCCGCTAGCGGCGAGGCGAGACAGCTGGCGTTACACAACAAGGGCCCGACCGATTCCTCACGGCCAACGACCTTTTTACGCAACTCGGCTCCCTTACGCGGATCGCCATGATCGCGACGGAGTTACACTGGAGGATATGACGCCCATACCCTTGATTGGTTCCCTCAAGGAAGCATGTAAGCTAGAGGATAGCGCGTCAGGACCGGCGCGGAAACCCCTCGCCCGCAGGCTTGGAGATAAATTAGCATCATGAATCCCGTCAAAGAACTGGAAAAGCACGGACAAGCCGTCTGGCTGGACTTCCTGGCCCGCGGCTTCATCGCCAAGGGCGACCTGAAGCGGCTGATCGACACCGACGGCGTCAAGGGCGTCACCTCCAACCCCTCGATCTTCGAGAAAGCGATCGGCAGCTCGGACGAGTACGACGCGCCGATCGGCAAGGCGTTGAAGCGCGGCGATCGGTCGGTCGCCGACCTGTTCGAGGCCGTCGCGGTCGAGGACATCCAGAACGCCGCCGACGTGCTGCGCCCGGTCTACGACCGCCTCAAGGGTGGCGACGGCTATGTCAGCCTTGAAGTCTCGCCCTATCTGGCGATGGACACCGCCGGCACGGTCACCGAGGCGCGGCGGCTCTGGAAGGACGTCAACCGCAAGAACCTGATGGTGAAGGTGCCGGCAACGCCGGAGGGCCTGCCGGCGATCGAGACCCTGATCGGCGACGGCATCAGCATTAACATCACGCTGCTGTTCTCCAAGGCAGTCTACCTTCAGGTCGCCGAGGCCTATCTCGCGGGCCTGGAGAAATACGTCGCCGGTGGCGGCGACCCCTCGCATGTCGCGAGCGTGGCCAGCTTCTTCGTCAGCCGCATCGACAGCATGGTCGACAAGCAGCTCGGCGAGAAGATCGCTCGCGCCAACGATCCGTCCGAGAAGGAGCGGCTGGCCGCGCTGAAGGGCAAGGTCGCGATCGCCAATGCCAAGGTCGCCTATCAGGATTACAAGCGCCTGTTCTCAGGTCCCCGCTGGGACAAGCTCGCCGCCAAGGGCGCCAAGCCGCAGCGCATGCTGTGGGCGTCGACCGGCACCAAGAACAAGGATTACAGCGACGTCCTCTATGTCGAGGAGCTGATCGGCCCCGACACCATCAACACCGTGCCGCCGGCGACGCTCGACGCATTCCGTGACCACGGCAAGCCGCGCGACAGCCTTGAAGAAAACCTCGACGACGCCCGCCGCGTGCTGGAAGAGCTGGAGCGCTCCGGCGTCTCGCTCGATGCCATCACAGAGGAGCTCGTCAAGGACGGCGTCAAGCAGTTCGCCGACGCTGCCGACAAGCTCTATGGTGCGGTCGCCCACAAGCGCGCCACCGTGCTCGGGCCCGCGATCGACCGCCAGCTGCTCTCGCTCGGCGACGGTCTCGGCAAGGCCGTGGCCAAGAGCACCGAGGAATGGCGCGCGTCGGCCAAGATCCGTAGGCTGTGGCAGCGCGACAAATCGGTCTGGACCGGCACTGACGAGGACAAATGGCTCGGCTGGCTCGACAGCGCCGCCAAGGCCGATGTTGCCGACTATGAGGACTATGCCAGTCGCGTGAAAGGCCAGAAATTCTCCGACGCCGTCGTGCTCGGCATGGGCGGATCAAGCCTCGGGCCGGAGGTGCTGGCCGAGACCTTTGGCAAGAAACCCGGGTTCCCGAAGCTGCACGTGCTGGATTCCACCGATCCGGCGCAGGTGCGGGCGATGGAGGCCAGGATCGACATCGCCAACACCGTGTTCATCGTCTCAAGCAAGTCCGGCGGCACCACCGAACCGAATGCGATGAAGGATTATTTCCACGAGCGCGTCACGCAGGCGGTCGGGCCGAAGGTCAAGACCGGCCATCGCTTCATTGCGGTCACCGATCCCGGATCGTCGCTGGAGAAGGCGGCGAAGACTCTGAGCTATGCGCGCATCTTCCACGGCGAGCCCTCCATCGGCGGACGCTATTCGGTGCTCTCGCCGTTTGGCCTGGTGCCGGCGGCAACCGCGGGCATCGATATCAAGACCTTCGTCAAGCATGCGCTTGCCATGGCCCGCTCCTGCGGACCGGACGTGCCGCCAGCCGAGAACCCTGGCGTGCAGCTTGGCCTTGCCATGGGCCATGCAGCGCTCGAAGGCCGCGACAAGGTGACGATCCTGTCGTCGAAGAGGATCGCCGATTTCGGCGCCTGGGCCGAGCAGCTCATCGCGGAATCGACCGGCAAGGATGGCAAGGGTCTGATCCCGATCGACGGCGAGCCGCTGGGCGAGCCTGCGGTCTACGGCAATGACCGGCTCTTCATCGACATCCGTATCGAGGGCGAAGCAGACGCCGCCCATGACTCGCAGCTTGCTGCGATCGAAGCGGCCGGTCATCCCGTCGTGCGCATCGTGATGAAGTCGATCGACCATCTCGGCCAGGAGTTCTTCCGCTTCGAGATGGCAACGGCGGTGGCGGGCAGCATCCTCGGCATCAACCCGTTCGACCAGCCGGACGTGGAAGCGGCCAAGATCAAGACCCGAGAGCTCACCGCGTCATTCGAAAAGACCGGCGCGCTGCCGGCCGAGCAGCCGGTGGTCAGCACCAATGAGGCCGATCTCTACACCGACGAGACCAACGCCGCGGCCCTGCGCGCCGCCGGCGCCAACGGCGACCTCACCTCATGGCTGAAGGCGCATCTGTCGCGCTCCAACCATGGCGATTATGTCGCCCTGCTCGGCTACATCGCGCGCGACAAGGCGACGATCGACGCACTCCAGACCATGCGGCTCGAAGTGCGCGAGAAGCGACATGTCGCAACCTGCGCCGAGTTCGGACCGCGTTTCCTGCACTCGACAGGACAGGCCTACAAGGGCGGCCCCGACAGCGGCGTGTTCCTCCAGATCACCGCCGACGATGCCAGGGACCTGCCGGTGCCGGGCCAGAAGGCCAGCTTCGGCGTCATCAAGGCCGCGCAGGCGCGCGGCGACTTCGACGTGCTCACCGAGCGCGGCCGGCGCGCGCTGCGGGTCCACCTGAAGGGCGGGCTCAAGAAGGGTCTCGCGGCGCTCAATGCCGCGCTCAACGACGCACTGAACTAAGGGAATTCCTCAAATGCAACTCGGCATGATCGGCCTCGGCCGGATGGGCGGCAACATCGTTCGCCGCCTGATGCGCCACGGCCATTCGACCGTGGTCTACGACAAGGACGCCAAGGCCGTCGCCGGCCTTGCCGCAGACGGCGCGGTCGGCTCGGCGACGCTCGAAGAGTTCATTGCGAAACTGGAGCGGCCCCGCGCGGCGTGGGTGATGCTGCCGGCCGGCCACATCACCGAGACCACGATCGACACGATCGCGGGCGCGATGCAGGAAGGCGACGTCATCATCGACGGCGGCAACACGTTCTGGCAGGACGACGTCCGCCGCGGCAAGGCGCTGAAGCAGCGCGGCATCCACTATGTCGACGTCGGCACCTCCGGCGGCGTCTGGGGCCTCGACCGCGGCTATTGCATGATGATCGGCGGCGAGAAACAGGTGGTCGATCGGCTCGATCCGATCTTCGCCGCGCTCGCGCCCGGCGCCGGCGACATTTCGCGCACGGAGGGACGTGAGGGCCGCGATCCCCGCATCGAGCAGGGCTACATCCATGCCGGCGCCGTCGGCGCCGGGCATTTCGTCAAGATGATCCACAACGGTATCGAATACGGCCTGATGCAGGCCTATGCCGAAGGTTTTGACATCCTCAAGAACGCCAACATCGAGGCCTTGCCGGCGGATCATCGTTACGATTTCGATCTCGCCGATATCGCCGAGGTGTGGCGGCGTGGCAGCGTGATCCCGTCCTGGCTGCTCGATCTCACCTCGACGGCGCTCGCCGATAGCCCGGCGTTGACGGAATATTCCGGTTTCGTCGACGATTCCGGCGAAGGACGCTGGACCGTGAACGCGGCGATCGACGAGGCCGTGCCGGCCGAAGTCCTGACCGCGGCGCTGTTCGCACGGTTCCGTTCCCGCAAGGAACACACCTTCGCCGAGAAAATTCTCTCAGCGATGCGAGCCGGCTTCGGCGGCCACAAGGAGCCGAAGCAGCCGGCTGCTTCGAAGCCGAAATAGCAATTAGCAGAGCGAAGGCCAATAGTTCGTGACAAAAGACCCGCAAGCCAAGCGCAAGCCGGAAAATTGCGCCTTCGTCATCTTTGGTGTCACCGGCGACCTCACCCATCGGCTGGTGATGCCATCGCTCTACAATCTGGCGGCCGAGCATCTGTTACCGGAAAAGTTCTGCGTGGTCGGCGTCGCCCGCCGGGGCCAGTCGGACGACGAGCTGCGCGACAGCCTGTTGAAGGGCTTGCGCCAGTTCGCAACCCGGCCGGTGGACGACGACATTGCCAAGAAGCTGCTGGAATGCGTGACCTTCGTCGAAGCCGACGCAAAGGATCCGCCATCCTTTGATCGCCTGCGCGAGCATCTGGATTCCCTGGAATGCGCGCAGGACACCGGCGGCAACCGGCTGTTCTACCTGGCGACCCCGCCGGCCGCGTTCGCGCCGACCGCGCGCGAGCTCGGCCGCACCGGCATGATGAAGGAGAACGGCGCGTGGCGGCGGCTGGTGATCGAAAAGCCGTTCGGCACCGACCTCGCCTCCGCGCGCGCGCTGAATGGCGAGCTGCTGAAGATCATGGACGAGCACCAGATCTACCGGATCGATCACTATCTCGGCAAGGAGACAGTGCAGAACATCCTGGTGCTGCGCTTTGCCAACGGCATGTTCGAGCCGATCTGGAATCGCAACCATATCGACCACATCCAGATCACGGTGGAGGAAAAGCTCGGCGTCGGCCATCGCGGCGGCTTCTACGATGCCACCGGCGCGCTGCGCGATATGGTGCCGAACCATCTGTTTCAGCTGATGTCGCTGGTCGCGATGGAGCCGCCGGCGCGTTTCGATGCCCATTCCGTGCGCTCCGAGAAAGCCGAGATTCTGACCTCGATTCAGCGCCCGAGCGAAGAAGAAGCGCTGAAGAGCTCGGTGCGCGCCCAATATCTGTCGGGGCGCATCGGCGACGATGAGATCCCGGACTATCGCAAGACCGAGGACGTCAAACCCGGCAGCACCACCGAGACCTATGTCGCGCTGAAACTGATGATCGACAATTGGCGCTGGGCCGGCGTGCCGTTCTATTTGCGGACCGGCAAGGCGCTCGGCCACAAGCGCACCGAGGTCGCGATCAAGTTCAAGCAGGCGCCGCTGTCGATGTTCTCAGGCACGGCTGTCGATCGCCTCTCCCAGAACTTCCTCACGATCGGCATCGCACCGACGGAGACCATCGAGCTCCAGTTCAACGCCAAGATCCCGGGGCCGAGCGTCACCATCGACGGCGTCGAGATGAAGTTTCGCTATGGCGACTATTTCCGGGCCGATCCCTCGACCGGCTACGAGACGCTGATCTACGACTGCATGATCGGCGACAACATCCTGTTCCAGCGCGCCGACGGCATCGAAGCCGGGTGGCAGGCGGTGCAGCCGTTCCTGGACGCCTGGAAGAACGCGGGCAGCAACGGCATCGAGACCTATCAAGCCGGTAGCGACGGCCCCGCCTGCGCCGATGAATTGCTCCGCCGCGACGGCCGAAGCTGGCGTAAGTTTTCGTGACGGCGATGGCCGGACAGCCGAAGCTGATCGTCGCGGCCGACGCCGAGGCTCTCGCCCGGGCCGCGGCCGAACGGGTGATGGCGCGAATCGCGGCCAATCCCGGGCGCATCGCGATCTGCCTGACCGGCGGCTCCAGCCCGAAGAAGCTCTACCAGCTGCTGGGCAGCGACGCCTGGCGCGAAAAAATCCCGTGGGAGCGCGTGCACTGGTTCATCGGTGACGAGCGCTTCGTGCCCGAAAGCGATCCCCTCAACAACATGGCGGTCGCGCGCGCGACCTTTCTCGATCGCAACGCGCCCTCCGGCCATGTTCACCCGATCCCGACGACGGCTGACACCCCCGATCAGAGCGCCGAGGCCTATGCGCGCGAGCTGCAGGCTTTCTACGGCGCGGAAAGCCTGGATCCGGCACGGCCGCTGTTCGACATGGTTTTGATGGGCGCAGGCCCGGACGGCCACACCGCTTCGCTGTTCCCGGGCTATCCTGCAATCGAGGAGACGCGACGCTGGGTGGTCGGCGTCCCCAAGGCCAATGTTGCCCCCTTCGTGCCGCGGGTCTCGCTCACCCTGCCCGCGCTGGCGTCATGCCGCGAAATGCTGTTCGAGATAGCGGGGCATGACAAGCAGCCGATCTTGACGCGCCTGCTCAATGGCGAGACTTTGCCGGCTGTACGCGCGCGCTCGAATGGCGAGACCGTCTGGCTGGTCGACCAGGCCGCGCTTCCGGAGGGAATACGTGGCGGGCGTTGAAGCACCTTGTGCATTGATCGTGATGGGCGTGTCGGGTTCGGGCAAGAGTACGGTTGCAAAAGCGCTGGGCGAGCGCCTCGGCTGGCGCTTCGAGGACGGCGACAGCTTTCATCCCGCCAGCAATGTCGAGAAGATGCGGGCCGGCCATCCCCTCACCGATGAGGACCGCTGGCCCTGGCTCAATGCCATTGCCGACGAGATCGCGCGGGTCTGTGACAAGGGCGAGCACGTCATCATCGCCTGCTCGGCGCTGAAGCATACTTATCGGGACGTGCTGCTGCGCGGACGCGACGACGTCCGCTTCATCTTCCTGAGGGGCACGAAGGAGCTGATCGCCGCACGCCTGGCGCAACGCAAGGGGCACTTCATGCCGCCCGGCCTGCTGACGAGCCAGTTCAACACGCTGGAGCCGCCGGAGGCTGGCGAGCACGTGATCACCGTCTCGATCGACGAATCCGTGGAAGCGATCGTGGACGGCGCGGTGCGGCAGTTGAAACTGGGCGGCGCGAAACGCTGAGGCCAAACACCCAAGAAACACCCAAGGGACCGTCATGACAAAAATCTCGCTCGTCGTCTCCGACGTCGACGGTACGCTGCTGACCAAGGACAAGACGCTGACCGACCGCGCGAGGTCCGCGGTGCAGCGTCTGCACCAGGCCGGCATCGGTTTCACGATTACGTCGAGCCGCCCCGCGATCGGCATGCGCTTCCTGATCGAGCCGCTGGCGCTCTGGCTGCCGGTCGGCCCGTTCAACGGCTCCTCGATCGTCGACCCCGAGATGAATCCGGTCGAGCAGCATCTCATCCCTGCCGGCGCGGCCGAGCGAAGCTTGCAAATTCTCCGGGACTTCGGCGCCGACATCTGGCTGTTCACCACCGACAAATGGCTGATCGACAGGCCTGATGGCCAATACGTCGCTCACGAGCAACATACGATCCGCTCCGATCCGACCATCATCGCGGATTTCTCGCCGTATCTCGCCAGCGCCTGCAAGATCGTCGGCGCCAGCGCCGATGCGGCGGGCCTCGAGCATTGCGAGAAGGCGATGCAGAAGGCGCTCGGCAGCGAGGCGATGGCCGTGCGTTCGCAAACCTATTATCTCGACATCACCCCGCCCGGCTTCGACAAGGGCACATTCGTGCAAGCCATGGCCAAGCGCCTCGGCATTTCAACCGACGCGGTCGCCACGATCGGCGACATGCAGAACGACCTCGCGATGTTCCGCGTCAGCGGCACCTCGATCGCGATGGGCAATGCGGCCGACGACGTCAAGGACCAGGCCACCCACGTCACCGCGTCCAACGAGCAGGACGGTTTTGCGGAGGCGATGGAGATGATTTTGAAGCGGAACGGGAGCGGGTAGACGGGCCGGCTGGTTTCACCTCTCCCGCCTGCGGGAGA
>NZ_JBVVPN010000013.1:192060-197434 GCF_055811035.1 Bradyrhizobium sp. MI1.10 | reverse complement strand
TCACGACCTTCGACAACGCTTCAGCCACGGGCTTGAGCGAGTCCTTGGCATCGTGCCCTTTCGGCCGGCCGAAATGCCGCCGCCGGAGGCCATGGCCCCCCGGGGGGGCCGTTTTTTGTCCCGGGGGGGCTGGCGGTGTGGGCGGGGGCGCCAAGGGGCGGCGGCCGTTTCCCGGCCGACGCTAACGAGCTGTTGCAGACCAAGGTCGCGAAGATGGCCCAGGCCGCCGACCCGCTGCTTCAGAAGGGCATCGAGATGAACAATCGCGGCGCCGAGCTGGAGACCAAGCAGGCCGCCGACAGCTATGCCATGATCTTCCGCGTGCTGGTCGGCATCATCGTGCTCTCGGTCGTGATCGCGATCGGCGCCGCCTATTATCTCGTGCGCGACGTTTCCCGTGGCATTGCCTCGATCATCCGCCCGATGCAGTCGCTCGGCGAGGGCGACCTTTCGGCCGAGGTGCCGCATCGCGGCGAGCGGACCGAGATCGGCTCGATGGCGGATGCGCTGCAGATCTTCAAGGAGGCGCTGATCGCCAAGAAGGCTGCCGACGAGGCCGCTGCGCGCGACGCCGAAGCCAAGATCGAACGCGGCCGCCGTGTCGACGCCATCACCCGCAAGTTCGAAGCCATGATCGGCGAAGTCGTCGGGACCGTGTCCTCGGCTTCCACCGAGCTCGAGGCCTCCGCCTCGACGCTGACCAACACCGCGCAGCGCGGACAGGAACTCGCGACCGTCGTCGCAGCCGCCTCCGAGGAAGCCTCGACCAACGTCCAGGCGGTGGCATCCGCTTCGGAGGAGCTGTCGTCCTCCATCACCGAGATCAGCCGCCGCGTGCAGGATTCGGCGCGGATGGCGGCGGAGGCCGTCGAGCAGGCGGCGCGGACCAACGACCGCGTCAACGCGCTGTCGCAGGCGGCGTCCCGCATCGGCGACGTCGTCGAACTCATCAATACCATCGCGGGCCAGACCAATCTGTTGGCGCTGAACGCGACCATCGAGGCCGCGCGTGCCGGTGAAGCGGGCCGCGGATTCGCGGTCGTCGCCTCCGAGGTCAAGGCGCTGGCGGAGCAGACTGCGAAAGCCACCGGTGAGATCGGGGCGCAGGTCTCAGGTATCCAGGCGGCGACGCAGGAATCGGTCAGTGCCATCCAGGAGATCGGCGGCACCATCGAGCGGCTGTCCGAAGTGGCTGCGGCCATCGCTGCCGCAGTCGAAGAACAGGGCGCGGCCACGCAGGAAATCTCGCGTAACGTCCAGCAGGCCTCGGTCGGCACGCAGGAGGTCTCGTCGAACATCACCGATGTGCAGCGGGGTGCGTTCGAGACCGGCGAGGCCTCGAACGAGGTGCTGTCGGCGGCAAAATCGCTCGCGACCGACAGCACCCGTCTCAAGGTCGAGGTCGCGCAATTCCTGGAATCGGTTCGCGCGGCCTGATCCTCAAATGCTCGTCTGCGGAGCCGGCGGCGGTGCGACCTGCCGCCGGAACAGGATGCGCTGGTAGAGCCAGCCGATCGCGACCAGCACGATGCCGAGGCACATGAAGGACAGCGCGCGGTAGACGCCCGTCAGCGTCGACATGTCGATGACGAAGGCCTTCAGGATCGTCAACGCGATCACGACGGCCGACGCCAGCCGCGCCCGCTCCGAATTGACGAGAATGCCGACGCCGAGCAGCACCACGCCGAAGCCGAGCCAGCCGATCGAATAGGTATATTGCTCGGCGCCCGTCGTCTCCCCGGAGGAGAGGATCGGGCCGTGATAGAAGCGGCGGATCTCCAGCGTGACATAGGTCAGCGCGAACAGCAGCGCGCCGCCCGCAATCGTGTTGGCGTAGGCCTTGCCGCGTTCGCCGGCCACGGCATAGGACAGCAGCAGCATCAGCACCGCTGGCAGCGCGTAGCCGAGCAGCAGCAGGTTGAACACGGCGCCGCCGACGTCGGTGCGCCACAGCAGCGGGTTCTCCAGGATCAAGAGGCCGAACACGCCCACGAGCCCGGCGATCGCCGTGAGCACGACCGCGCCGACATTGTGCACGATGCTGCGGCTGCGCTGCCGCAGACGCTCCAGCCCGATCGCCATGGCGAGCATGACGCTGACCTGCAGCGCGCATTCGAGCAGCGACGGTGCCGACGTCACGTCGCCGCCGGTCGCAAAGTGCCGGATCTCCATGAAGGCGAGCAGCGCGGTGAACAGGATCGCGGCGCTCTCGATCATGCGCAACGGGGCGTCGTCGCCGCGGCGGCGCAGGAACAGGCTCGCCGCCCAGAACGATGCCGCCGGCACGCCGTAGCCCCACAACAGCCAGTTGAAGATCGGCGTGGTTCCGACGGCGTCGCCGACGATGCGTGGATCATAGCCGATCCGAGCGGTGACCAGGCCTGCGAAGATCGCGGCCAGCCAGCGCAGGAACGGGATCGGCCGCTGCATCGAGATCCAGGCGGTGCCGAGCGACATCAGCGCGAGTGCGATCGTGAGCCAGCCCTTCTCCAATGCAAATGTCAGCGCCAGCGCCAGCGCACCGAGCGTGCCGGTCGCGAACAAGGCCGTGGAGATCATGGCGCCCGGCCGGGTCTCGCGGCGCGCAAGCGCTTCGGTGGCAGCGCCGAAGGCGGCGGCGAGCAGCACCGCGAGAATGGCGAACGGGATCGAGCGGTCGAGGTGCGCGATGCGTGCGTAGAGCGCGACCAGGATCGCGATCGGCGTCGCGACACCCGCGACCGACCACACCACCGGAATGATCGCCGAGTTCGAACGGCCCTGCGCGAGGAATCCCGCGATGCCGAAGCCGGCGGCGAAGATCGCCGCCATCACCAGATGCAGCGTCACCGCGCTGTCGATCGCCGTCGGTGCGATGCCGGCGATGGGGCCGCCCGGCAGCACCAGCATGTCGGGATTGGCGCGCACCGCCCATTCGGCGAACACGATGAAGACGGTCGCGGCGGCCGCGCCGAGCGCGCCGGTGGCCGCCGGCGCGCGCCAGGCGACAAGCAGCGTCGCGCCGACGAGCAGCGTGAAGGCGATCAGCGCCAGGTCCGCATGCGCGCTCGACAGCACGATCAGCATCGCGCCGAACAGATAGGCACCGAGCGAGCCCGACGAGACCGGCTCGATTTCACCGTCCTCGATCGTCGGGCCGAACATGAAGCCGCAGACGACGAGAAGAGCGGCAAGAACGAAGCCTGCGATCACATGCAAAGCGTGCGGCGCGACCTGCAAGTCGCTGGTATCGAGCCCCGGAAAGATCCAGAGCACGGCGAAGGCGATCGTGGTGACCGCAAGCCAGCGCCACAACCGGATACGGGCGAGGCCGAAGCTCGCGGCGGTGACGATGGCGAGATAGATGTAGAGTGCCCAATAGTTCGGCTTGTCGCTCGAGACGAGGATCGGCGTCACGAACGCGCCGACTACGCCGAGGCCCGCGAGCGCGGGCCCGTGCAAAAGCGCTGCAGCCAGCGTGCCGAGCGCGACGAGGCCGAGCAGCACGAAGGCGGTCGCGGGGACGAGGAATCCATAGAGCGCGTAAGCCGCGTAGATGGTCGCAAATGCCACCGCCGTGCCGGCCGCGGTGAGGATCGCGGGAATGTTGGCGATCGGCAGCGCGGCGATGTTGGAGATGCTCTCCTTGCGGCGTGACCATTCGCCGGCGCCAAGCAGCGCCAGCGCGAACACGCCGCCAAGGAACACGCGCACACCGGGGCCGACGAGGCCGGCCTCGATCGAATAGCGCACCATGAAGAAGCCGCCGAGCGCGAGCGCAAGGCCGCCGATCCACACCACCCAGCGCGTGCCGAGCCGTTCCTCGAAGCCGGGCGCGGGCGCGGGTGCGGGCCGCGGCGGCGGCGCGTCGGCCTCGGTGCTCGCTTCGAGCGGAGGCGGTGAAACATCCTCCGTGACGGGCGGGGGCGGCGCCTCGGCTCCCGGTTCGGCTTGGGGCACAAGCGGCGGCGGCGCTGCAGAAGTCGTCGCGGACGCTTCAGCCCACACATCTGCCGGGATCCGCGGCGGCTGCACGGGCCGTTGCGCGTGGAACGTCGCTTCGAGCGAGCTCAGCCGTCGTCGCAGCTCAGCCGCCTGGCTGGAGGCCTTGATCGCGATGATGAAAGCGATGACCGCAATGATCAGCGCGAAGACGTCGAACGGGCCGTCAGACATAAAGCCTCCAGGCAATCGGCGGGCAGGGGCCGATCGCGCATATCTCGGGTTAGCGCCGGGAGCGTACGCGCAAGCCCGGCGCGGGCCGCTCCTGGAGCACGTCGCGACGGAAGCGGTAGAGCGCCGCCGGACGTCCGCCCGTCTGTGTCGACATCACCCCGGTCGGTTCGACCAGGGCTTCCATTTCGACCAGGCGGCGGAAATTTTGTTTGTGCAGGTGTCGGCCGGAGATCGCCTCCACCGTATACTGCAATTCGGTGAGTGTGAACTCGGCGGGCAAAAGTTCAAAGACCACAGGACGATACTTCAGTTTTGCACGCAGTCGCGCGATCGCTGTCGCAAGAATCCGGCGGTGGTCGAAGCGCATGGATGTGCCGAGCGCGGGCAGTGCCTTGCGCGCTAATGCCGCAGGGCGACCGTCGCGCCGTGCTTCCTCGACCAGCCCGGCCTCGTACAGGAGCTCGTAGCGGTCGAGCACGCGCTCCTCGTCCCAGGACGCGCCGTCGAGACCGAAATAGAACCGCACGCGATCCTTGCGCGGCAGTGCGCGCGTCGTCTCCGGCGTCTCCTCTTCGGCCCACTCGGTCAATGCCGGGATGATGTCGTCCGCGATGATCGCGGGCGGCCCCTCGCGCCAGTCTTCCCACGGCAGGAAGCGATACCACGGCGCGAAGCTCGCACTCGTGGCTGCGAGTTCGCCGCCGATGGCGCGCGTCAGTGCGAGATAGCCGATCGACACCATGTGCGCGCCGATGTCGCCGGCTTCGGCATGCCGGCCGCGATCGCCGAACGTGTAGAGCTGTTCGACATAGCCGAGCCGCAGGCCCGTCTGTTCCTCGACCCAGGCCCGCAGGCCGATCTCGAAAGTGCGGTGGCTCGGCGCATCGAACGGGCCGAACGGCAGGCCGGCCAGTCCGTCACTGTCGCGCGCGGTGAGGATCAGCGGCTCATGATTCTCGATCGCGACGATCGCGGCAGTCAGGCCGATCTCGATCGGCGTCAGCAGCTTTTCGCTCATGCGATGGCGATCGCGTGAGTGATGAGATAGGTATGCCAATTGTTTGAGCCGGTCTCGCCGCGGGCTCGCTGTAACCTCTCCCGCTTGCGGGAGAGGTCGGCGCGCAGCGCCGGGTGGGGGCTCTCTCCTCATCGGGAGTGTCCCAGTATGGAGATACCCGCTCCCCCCCCCCCACCCCCCAGCGGGCGCCGGCGCCCCCCA
>NZ_JBVVPN010000013.1:0-192050 GCF_055811035.1 Bradyrhizobium sp. MI1.10 | reverse complement strand
TATGGGGTCGTGGGGCTGGGGTTGCGGTGTTGTTTTTCTATGGTAGTCACTTGTGTGGCGGGGGGGGGGCGGGGGGGGGGGCCCCCCCCCCCGGGGGGGGGGGGTGGGGGGGGCGCGCAGCGCGGGGTGAGGGCTTTCTCCTCTAGGGGACTGTCCCGATGCGGAGATACCCTCTCCCCACCCCTCTCCCGCAAGCGGGAGAGGGAGCACACCTCTGCTGTGGTGCGCAACTGTCATTCGAGCTCGATCACGAACGGGCGGCCCTCGACCATCATCGCGCCCGGGCCCATCTCGTCGAGTGCGCGCAGCATGCGGCCGTTGCGTCCCAGCGCACGGTCGGCAAGGCTGACGATGCGGCGGTTCGGCGAGGCGATCGGGGAAGCCGCTCTAATCTTCTTTGCGATCTCGGTCTCGTCGCGATCCGGATTGAGTGCGCACACGGCGGCGAAGGCGCTCGCGGTGGAGCGGCTGATGCCGGCATAGCAATGCACCACCAGCGGCGCGTCGCGGTCCCAGCTGCGCACGAAGTTCAGCACCTGCTCGATATGCGTTTCCGATGGCGCGACGAAGCCGTCCATCTCCTCGGTGATGTCGTCCATCGATACCTTGAGATGGTTGGCCGGCAGCACCGACACCGGCCGCGCCACCTGCTCGACATTGGCCATCACGGTCAGCACGTGGCTGGCCTTGGTGAGGCGGACGGTTTCGGGAAGGGCGGCGAGGGAACAGACGTGGATCATGGCGGACCTTTTTGGCGGCGAGTATAGCGAGCGCCCGTAGGGTGGGCAAAGGCGCATCGCACCGTGCCCACCATTTCGCAACTGCGCATCTCCACCAGTTTGGTGGGCACGCTTCGCTTTGCCCACCCTACGAAGGGATAGGGTTCACGCAAACACGGCGCCAAACCGCTCCAGAAACTGCTTCTCGGCCCGGGCAGCCGTCCAGGGGGTGAGATAGTCGCGCCGGACGCTGTCGGGCAGGCCCGGATCGCGGCCGAACAGGCGCCTGGACTCGCTTTCGCTGAAGCCGGCGAGCGTCGTCGCCTCCAGATAGGCCGCGCCGCGATCGGCGGCCTTGATCGCCAACGTGATCTCCTCCGGCAGCACCGGCGGCAGGCCAAAGCGGATGTGGATGGCGCCGAGTAGGCGTTTTTCGACTGCCTTGTAATGACCGTCGAGCACGGCCTTGAACGGCGATATCATATCGCCGATCACGTATTCGGGCGCATCGTGCAGCAGCGCGGCAAGCCGCACGCGCAGATCCACGCGCGGGTTCTCGTGCCGAATCACGGTTTCGACCAGCAGCGTATGCTGCGCGACCGAGAAGATGTGTGCGCCGATGGTCTGGCCGTTCCAGCGGGCGACACGCGCCAGCCCATGCGCGACGTCGGCGATCTCGATATCGAGCGGGGAGGGATCGAGCAAATCGAGCCGCCGGCCCGACAGCATGCGCTGCCAGGCACGAGACGCCACATCGGGTGACGACTTCCTGGCCGTCATTTGGACTTGAGGCGCGGCTTGCGCTGCGTCTTGCCGCAGCTCGCGTGACAATGGCAGTCGACGAGATGATCGTTGACCATGCCGGTCGCCTCCATGAAGGCATAGACGATGGTCGGGCCGACGAATTTGAAGCCGCGCGAGGACAGCTCCTTGGAGATTTGCGTGGAGAGCGGCGTCGAGGCCGGTACGCTCGCGGTGGTCTTGAAATGATTGACCTTGGGCCTTCCGTCCATGAAGTCCCACAGGAATTTCGAGAAGCCGGGGCCCTTCTCCATGATGTCGAGATAGGATTTCGCGCTTGATATTGTGCCGTCGATCTTGGCCTTGTTACGCACGATGCCGGCATCGTTCATCAGCGCGTGAACTTTCTTCTCGTTGTAGCGTGCGATCTTTTCCGGCTGGAAATCGTCGAAGGCTTTGCGGAAATTGTCGCGCTTGCGCAGGATCGTGATCCAGGACAGGCCGGCCTGGAAACCGTCGAGGATCAGCTTCTCATAGAGCGCGCGGTCGTCATATTCCGGCACGCCCCATTCGGTGTCGTGATAGGCGACGTAGAGCGGATCCTCGCCGGGCCAGGGGCAACGCGTCTTTCCGTCGGGATGCAAGCGTGGAGCACGGCTCATGCGATGGGTTGCTTCGTCGGAATGCGGACGATTTCAGGTTCCGCTAGCCTCACAGCGAGGCCACCGGCAGTCAGCGCCTGTCCTGCGTCGAGCGCATCGGCGACGCGGTCGATGCGCACCAGCGCGATACCCTTGCCCTGCGCCGACGAGCCCATCGTGCCGACCGGCTTGTCGCCGGCGAGAATGCTGACGCCGGGCTCAGGCGAGGAGTCCGCGAGCAGTACCTTGACGCTGCGGGTGCGGGCGGTGCCGCGATGCTGCATGCGCGAGACGACCTCCTGGCCGACATAGCAGCCCTTGTCGAAATCGACACCGGCCAAACGGTCCATGTTGGTCTCGTGCGGGAACGCATCGCTGTACGTGAAATCGAGCCCGCCGCGCGGCACGCCGAGCGCGATGCGGTGGGCCTCGTAGGCGGCGGCGTCGACGAGCTCGGCGCCGATCAGATCGGACAGCTTATGTTTGAGATCTTCGGGGATCAGGATGCGGGTGCCGAGGTCTTCATTGCGCGGATCGGCGAAGGCGAGGTCGGGCTGGGCCGCAGGCTTGCCGTCCCAGGCCGCGAGCACGCCGAGATCGTCGGACAGGTTTTCCACCGTGACCTTGGCGCGCAGCTTGTAGAATTTCAGCTTGGTGGCGAGGCCGTCGGCAAGCGGCTTCGGGCAATCGATCAGGAACCCGCCGCCATGGCCGGCAGGCGCTTCCGTGATCAGGAAATCTACGATGATCTTGCCCTGCGGCGTCAGCAGCGCGCCGAATCGGCCGAGGCCCGGCTTCAGCTTGTCGACATCGGTCGTGACGAGGCCATTGAGGAAGTTGCGCGCATCCTCGCCCGCGACCTTGATCACGCCCCGGTCCGGAAGAAACGCTGATTTCATACGAAAATCTCTTGCGACATGTTGCTCCGGAACGTAAGCCCGCAAGGCAAAAACGACAAGACCTCAAGCCCTGCGCTTGGGGACGAGAGAGGCCTTCAGCCATGACCCAGCGTTTCGACGTGATCCTCAAGGGCGGCACTGTCGTCAACCAGGACGGCGAGGGAGCCCGCGATATCGGCGTCGTCAACGGCCGCATTGCCGAGATCGGCACCCTGTCGCAGGCTTCCGCCGCGGAGGTGATCGACTGCAAGGGCCTGCACATCCTGCCCGGCGTGATGGACACGCAGGTGCACTTCCGCGAGCCCGGGCTGGAGCAGAAGGAAGACCTCGAGACCGGTTCGCGCAGCGCCGTGATGGGCGGCGTCACCGCCGTGTTCGAGATGCCGAATACGTCACCGCTCACGGTGACGGAAGCCGCCTTCACCGACAAGGTGAAGCGCGCCCATCACCGCATGCATTGCGATTTCGCCTTCTTCATCGGCGGCACGCGCGAGAACGTGCAGGACCTGCCGGTGCTGGAGCGCGCGCCGGGCTGCGCCGGGGTCAAGGTGTTCATCGGCTCCTCGACCGGCGCGCTCTTGGTGGAGGATGACGAAAGCCTGCGCCGCATCTTCCAGGTGATCCGCCGCCGTGCCGCCTTCCATGCCGAGGACGAATACCGCCTCAACGAGCGCAAGCCGCTGCGCATCGAGGGGGATCCGCGCTCGCATCCGGTCTGGCGCGACGAGACCGCGGCGCTGATGGCGACGCAACGCCTGGTCAAGCTCGCGCACGAGACCGGCAAGCGCATCCACGTGCTGCACATCTCGACCAAGCAAGAGATCGAATTTTTGCGCGACCACAAAGACGTCGCCTCCTGCGAGGCGACGCCGCATCATCTCACGCTGGTGGCGCCCGAATGCTACGAGCGGCTCGGCACGCTGGCGCAGATGAATCCGCCGGTGCGCGGCGCCGATCATCGCGCCGGGATCTGGCGCGGCATCGAGCAGGGCATCATCGACGTGCTCGGCTCCGATCATGCCCCGCATACGCTCGAAGAGAAGCAGAAGATCTATCCGGCCTCGCCCTCCGGCATGACCGGCGTGCAGACGCTGGTGCCGCTCATGCTCGATCACGTCAATGCGGGTCGGTTGTCGCTGGCGCGTTTCGTCGATCTCACCAGCGCCGGCCCCGCGCGCCTCTACAATATGGCCTGCAAGGGCCGCATCGCCGCCGGCTACGACGCCGACTTCACCGTCGTCGATCTCAAGCGCAGCGAGACCATCACCAACAAATGGGTGGCCTCCAAGGCCGGCTGGACCCCCTATGACGGGTTGCGCGTCACCGGCTGGCCCGTCGGCACCTTCATCCGCGGCCGCCGCGTGATGTGGCAGGGCGAGCTCGTGACGGCCTCGCAAGGTGAGCCGGTGCGGTTTCTGGAGACGTTGAAACAGTAGGGAGCGGCACAAGCGTTCCGCACTCCCGGCGTCGTCCTGGCGAAAGCCAGGACCCATTACCCCGACTGCATCTTGTGCGAAGACTGGTGGCCAACACTTGCGCGCCACAACTTGATCCTGTGGTAATGGGTCCTGGCTTTCGCCAGGACGACGCCGAGGGAGGAATGAATGTCCCAACCGACACCCCTCATCACCACCGAGCAACTCGCCGCCATACTCGGCGATCCCAATCTCCGCCTCTACGACTGCACGACCTACAACGAGCCGGTGCCGCCGGGCAGCGACGTGCCCTATCGCGC
Source organism: Bradyrhizobium sp. MI1.10 (assembly GCF_055811035.1). Lineage (NCBI taxonomy): Bacteria > Pseudomonadati > Pseudomonadota > Alphaproteobacteria > Hyphomicrobiales > Nitrobacteraceae > Bradyrhizobium > Bradyrhizobium sp. MI1.10. Next base: position 187,315 of record NZ_JBVVPN010000013.1, on the reverse strand, counting down.
CGTGCCCGGCGACAAGACGTTCGAGGCCGGCCACATTCCAGGCGCCGATTTTCTCGACCTGCAAGGCGAGTTCTCCGACGCCTCTGCGCAGCAATTCTTCATGATGCCTGACGTGGCCCAGCTGGAGACCGCCTTCGGCCGCCACGGCCTCGATGCGTCCAAGTCCGTCGTGCTCTACAGCATCGGCACCATGATGTGGTCGACGCGGTTCTGGTGGATGCTGCGCTCGCTCGGCGTTGACGCGCGGGTGCTCGACGGTGGCCTCGACAAATGGAAGGAAGAGGGGCGGCCGGTCGAGACAGGCGCGCCGAAGGGCTATCCGGCCACGACCTTCAAGGCCACTCCGCGCGGAGGCTTCTTCGTCGACAAAAATGCAGTGAAGGTACGGCTCGGCGATCCCGCGACTGTTATCGTCAACGCGCTCGGTCCGCAATTTCATCGCGGCCTCGAGCCGAGCCGCTATGGGCGGCCCGGCCGGGTTCCCGGCAGCGTCAACGTTCCCGCGGCGGTTCTCACCAATGCCGACAAGACGCTGACGACGCTCGCCGATGCCGAAGCCAAATTCGCCGCGGCAGGCGTCACCTGCGACAAGAATGTCATCCTATATTGCGGTGGCGGCATCTCGGCGACGATCGATTTGCTGCTGCTGACGCAGCTCGGTTATGACAAGCTGACGCTGTACGATGCTTCGATGGGGGAGTGGGCGAAGGATCCGGCGCTGCCGATCGAGACGGATTAGGACATTCCCTGGTCTCTCCCCCAGGGGAAGGACAGAAACTTGGGAACCTTTCCCTTGGGGCGGCATCCAATGTCCGGAACGAAGCCAAACAAGCAGGTGACCGCCATGCCACGGACCGCAGCCGGCCTGTCCGCCGGCGCTAAGACTTCAGAAATCCGGACATTGGAAGCCGAACTGGTCGAGCGGGCGCGGGGCCGTGACGAGGCCGCGTTACGCGAGATCATGCAGGCCAACAATCGCAGGCTCTATCGTCTGGCGCGCGGAATTCTGCGCAGCGACAGCGAAGCCGAGGATGTCGTTCAGGAAACCTATATCCGCGCCTTCACCCATCTCGACGACTTCCGCGGCGAGTCCGGGCTGTCGACCTGGCTGTCGCGCATCGCCATCAACGAGGCGCTTGGCCGGGCGCGAAGCGCCAGGCCGCATGTCGAGCTCGGCTCGGTGCCCGAAGCGACGCTCGAGGCGCAGATCATCAAATTTCCCGCTTCTCCCGCAGGCGATCCGGAAAGGACCATGGCCCAACGTGAAATCCAGCGCGTCGTCGAGCGCGCCATCGATGAGTTGCCGGATGTCTTCCGCATGGTCTTCGTCGCACGCGTGATGGAAGGCATGAACATCGAGGAGACCGCCGAGCTGCTCGGCGTCAAGCCCGAGACCGTGAAGACGCGACTGCACCGTGCGCGCACCATGTTGCGCGAGAACGTCGAGAAGGAGATCGGTCCGGTGGTGATGGATGCGTTCCCGTTCGCCGGGTGGCGCTGCGAGCGGCTGACCGTGTCAGTGCTGAAGCGGCTCGGCATCGGCGGCTGAATTTTTCGGGAACGTTCGCGCGAAAATTCCATCCAACGCCTGTGAAGCAACGCGCCGGCAAAACATCCGGCACCACAGGAGTGTCAAACCATGTTCGTTCGTTGGACCACGGCGATCGCCGCTGCAATTTTGTTGTCGAGCCCCGCGCTGCTGCAAGGCGCCAGAGCAGCCGACAAGCTGACCAATCCGCAGATCGCCCATATCGCCTACACCGCGGGTGTGATCGACATCAACGCAGCCAAGCAGGCGCAGAAGAAAGCCAAGAACAAGGACGTGAAGGCGTTTGCCGACGACATGCTGCGCGACCACGAGGCCGTCAACAAGCAGGCGCTCGCGCTGGTCAAGAAGCTGAACGTCACGCCTGAAGACAACGACACCAGCAAGGCGCTGTCGAAGCAGGCGAGCGAGAAGCTCGCCGAATTGGACAAGCTGAGCGGTGCGGCCTTCGACAAGGCCTACGTCGCAAACGAGGTCGCCTACCACAAAACCGTCAATGGCGCGCTGGAAACCCAGCTCATTCCGTCCGCCAGCAATGCCGAACTGAAGAGCCTGCTGCAGACCGGCCTGAAAATTTTCCAGGGCCATCAGCAGCACGCCGAGCACATCGCGGCGGAGCTGAAATAGGGAGGCGATGATGCCGGGACGATTGTCTGCGATCGCGTCAGCGGTCCTGCTCGTGGCGTTGGCCGTCCCGGCGCACGCCGCGACCATAGAGATCACGATGGAGAATCTCGAAGTGTCGCCGAAAGACGCTTCGGCGAAGGTCGGCGACACCATTGAATGGATCAACAAGGACGTGTTCGCCCACACCGCGACGGCCAGGAACGGCGATTTCGACGTCAACTTGCCGGCGAAAAAATCAGGGACGTTGGTCCTCAAGAAGGCAGGCACGGTCGATTATTACTGCCGCTATCATCCCAACATGAAAGCGACGCTCAAGATCGAGCCGTAACGGGTTGGGGAGCGCATTCCCGACGGCAGCGGAAACTGGCCCCGCCCGCGTGGCGGGGGCGTTTTCGGCAAGGCTTACTGCCTGAAGAAAGACTTACTGTCGGGAGATGTCGACCGAGAATTCGCCGTTGCGGATGCGGCCAGGAAAGCCTTCGACGAACTTCGCCACCGCGTCCTCGCCATAGGTGCCGACCAGCTCGGCAAGGGCCGCGAACAGGCTCGCCTGCGCCAGGCAGTCGCCGTCGACGCCGTCATGGCGCGCTTCGGCCCAGGCCTCGTTGAGATAGCTCAGTGCGGCCTGTTTCTGCTCGTGATCGGGCAGCGGCGCGCGTGCGGGGGCGTAGGACACTGGATGGCTCATGAAACTCGTCAGGGCTGGGGCGCAATCCACGGCGATGCGCTGTGCGAGAGGTGTAGCACGCGGGTTAACGCCCGCTAGGCCACTTCTTTAGGAACGGTTAACGGCTGTGTACAAAGTCGATGACAGGGTTCCCCGATGCCCAACCTCATGGCGAGGAGCGTGCAAAGCACGCGTCTCGAACCATAGAGGCCCCGCTGCTGCAGCCGGGCCTTTCATCCTTCGAGACGCGCGTTCCGCGCTCCTCAGGATGAGGAATTTACAGGTCTGGATGTGATTGGCGGCAGTTCAGTTCGCGTAACGCGCCGTGAGATCGCGCGAGATCTTCGCGCCTTCCTCGATGTAGCGGCGGATCGCCACCGTCGCGGCCGGCGTGCAGCTCCGGTAGGTCTGCTGAAAACCGTTATAGCCGCGGTTGAAGCCGGCGATCATGCGGGTGCGGCGTTCGCCCGCGGGGGTTTCGGCATCGATCAGCGCCTGCATCTCGCTGCGCCATTTGTTGCCCTCGTTGGACCCACAGATGCCGCGCAGATAGTGCAGCCCGCCGAGGATCTCCGCCAGCCGCTGCAAATCGCCGTCAAACGGCGCTGCCCCGTCCTGAGCCCTCGTGGGCACCGAGGCGCAGGCGAGAATCAGGGCAAAAATGGCCAGAAATCGCATCGACATCGGCCGGGTGTATGCCTCCTCGGGGCGGTGGACGCAAGGCGCCGGGCCGTGCGAGCGTTGCGCTCCCTCCCCCGCTTGCGGGGGAGGGTCGGGGAGAGGGTATCTCCGCAGGCGAGCACCCCCAAGAGGAAAAAGGCCTCACCCGCCGCGCTCTCGCGCGTCGACCTCTCCCGCAAGCGGGAGAGGTGCGGCGGAGTTCGCCGTGCTGCCTATGCCTCGATCAGGCGCGCGGCGGACTGGATGACCTCTTCCAGCCCGCCGGTCAGCTTGAGGTCGCCAAGGCTCGCCAGGGCCTCCGGGGCGATCCAGCGGAAGTCGTCGAGCTCGTCGTTGAGAACCGGCTCCCGGGCCACCCAGCGGGCGGCAAAGGACATGATCAGGTAGTGGCCGGCGCCAGCCGCGGCCGGCAGCACTTCGCGCCAGCCCGCGAGGCCAATGATGTCGATATCGAGCCCGGTCTCCTCGTCGATCTCGCGCGCCAGCGCCTGGTGCAGCGATTCGCCGAACTCGACCCGGCCGCCGGGCAGCGAATAGAACCCCTTTGCCGGCGAGCGTGCACGACGGGTCAGAAGCACCTTGCCGTCACGAAAAATCGCGGCACTGACCGCGATCTGGGGACGGGTCGGCTGAACGATCGCAGCCATGACTTCACCTGCTCGAGCTCAGTTCGCCATGATATTGTCGACGTCGGCTTCAGCGCCGCCATTGATGATGCCGCCGCAGGCCGCTATCAGCGGCCTGACCCACTGGGCGGCCTGCTCGGCGAGGCGAACGCGGGTCGTGTCCTTCTCGACCTCGCGCATGGCCGAGCCGACCGCGGTCAGGATCGAGGTCATGGTGTCCGTGAGGTGGTCAAACTGGGCGCGCACGTTCGGGTCGGCCTTTTCGTAGGCCTCGATCGCCAGATCCCGGGCCTTGAAATTCGAGGCGGTGAAATGCTCGGCATAGGACAGCGGCGACCAGGTCAGAAAATCTTCCGCGCATTCCGGCATGTCGGGCACCATTTCCAGCAGCATCACGGCTTCATTGAAATGGTTGAGATAGTCGGTGGCAAGCCCGGTCCGCGGGTTGATGTTGGCCACGCGCAGCCGCTCGGCCCAGGCCGCGGCCTCGGGCGCCGTCTGTCCATGCATTCGCGCCGGCTGGGAGACCGTTGAGCTCATCTGCCGCAGTGTTAACGTTCGGGGTTAAAAGGACCTGAACGGACCCTATATAGGCCCTCAAGGATGTGTGGACGCTTCGTCATAACTTCGGCCCCCGCGGCTTTGCGGCAACTATTCGGCTACATTGAGCAGCCGAACTTCCCGCCCCGGTTCAACGTGGCCCCGACGCAACCGATTCCGGTCGTGCTGGCCGAGAACGGCGCGCGCCATTTTCGCCTGATGCGCTGGGGCCTGTTGCCGGGCTGGGTCAAGGATCCCCGCGGATTTACGCTCCTGATCAATGCCCGTTCCGAGACGGTGCTGGAGAAGCCCGCCTTCAAACGCGCGATCCGCCGGCGCCGCGGCCTGATTCCGGCCGACGGCTATTACGAATGGAAGGCGGAGGGTGGCCGCAAGCAGCCCTTCTTCATCCATCGCGTCGACGGCGCGCCGCTCGGCTTTGCCGCATTGTTCGAGACCTGGGTCGGGCCGAACGGCGAGGAGCTCGACACGGTCGCGATCGTCACGGCGGCGGCGGGCGAGGATCTCGCCACGCTGCATGACCGCGTGCCCGTCACCATCAGCCCGCGCGATTTCGAGCGCTGGCTCGACAGCCGCAGCGATGACGTCGATGCCGTGTTGCCGCTGATGACCGCGCCGCAAATCGGCGAATTCGCCTGGCACCCGGTCTCCACCCGCGTCAACCGCGTCGCCAACGACGACGACCAGTTGCTCCTTCCGATCAGCGCGGAGGAGATGGAAGCGGAGCTAGAGGCCGCGAAACCGAAGCGGGCGGTGCGGAAGGCCGCGGCCGGCTCGGCGGATGACGGGCAGGGGTCGTTGTTCTGAACACTGGCGCCGTAGGGTGGGCAAAGCGAAGCGTGCCCACCATTGCGCACCGAAGAAGCGGATAGGTGGTGGGCACGGCGCGTTGCGCCTTTGCCCACCCTACGGCAGCGGAGTTTGCGGCAGCCCTACACAATGTCTTTCGCCCGTAGTCCCGCGATCTCCGCCGCGTCAAATCCCAGCTCGCCCAGCACCGCGTCCGTATCCGCACCGAGCTCCGGCGCCATGCGGTCGAGCCTGCCGCCGCCATGCGCGAGCTTGAAGCCGCTGCCGGCGAAGCGCAGGCGACCGTAGGGCGTATCGAGCTGCTGGATTGCGCCGCGCGCCTTGATCTGCGGATGGTCGATGACTTCCTCGACCTTCCAGATGCTGGCGCAGGGCGCGCCGGCATCCTCCAGGATTGTCTCCCATTCGCGCGCCGGCCTGGCCGCGAGCGCCGCTTCGATGATGGCGCGCAGGGCCGGCTCGTTCTCGTTGCGGGCGAACCAGTCGGCGAAGCGCGGATCGGACAGCGTGTCCTCGCGGCCGAGCGCGGACATCAGCGCGCGATATTGCTTCTCGTTATTGACGGCGAGCAGGATGTGACCGTCGCCGCATCTAAACAAATTCGCCGTGGTCCTGCGGCTGACGGCCTGATTGCCCGACAGCTGCTGGCGATGGCCCGCGACCGAGAAGTCCGCGATCTGCCCCGACAGAAACGCCATCGTTGCCTCCAGCATGGAGACGTCGATGAGTTGGCCCTTGCCGGTGCGATCTCGCTGGTACAGCGCGCTCGACACGCCGAACGCAGCGGTCGCGCCCGACAGCACGTCGCACACGGCAAAGCCCGCACGCGTCGGGCCGGTTTCGGGATGGCCCGTGATCGCCATGATGCCGGACAGCGCCTGCATCTTGCCGTCATAGCCGGGGCGCAGACGATCCGGGCCGGTCTGGCCGAAGCCTGACACCGCGCAGTAGATCAGTTTTGGATTGATTGCGGACAGCGCCTCATAGCCGATGCCGAGCTTGTCCATGACACCGGGGCGGAAATTCTCCATGACCACGTCGACTTGCGCGGCGAGCTTCTTCACGATCGCGATCGCATCGGGCTTTTGCAGATCGAGCGTCAGGCTCCGCTTGTTGCCGTTGATGGCCTGGAACGCCGGCGCCAGCCCGCGCTCCGCCCATTCGCGGCTGAGCGGCGTGTGGCGCATGTCCTCGCCCTCGCGCCGCTCGACCTTGATGACGTCGGCGCCCAGGAGCGCGAGCTGGTAGCTCGCATAGGGGCCTGCCAGCACTTGCGTGAAGTCCAGGATCTTCACGCCCTCGAACGGTCGCGTCACGTCGCTCTCCCTTTTGTTGTGGTTGTCGGAGGACGTCAGGCGGCGCGATTGCCGCGCGCGATCTCCTTCTGCTTGTCGAATTCGGCGCGGCGGCGCGCCAGCTCTTCGGCTGAGAGCTGCGCGACGTTGTTGTAGTCGAGCTTCCAGGAGGCGTCCTCGCTCCAGCGCAGCGGCGACTGCATGGTGGTCTGCGGGCCGCTCGCGGTCTCCAGCAGTTTCAGCGCCAGCTCGAGCGTCTGCGCCTGCGAGACGATGTCGTGCGGCTTGCCGGCGGAATTGCCGAGCGGAAAATCCGAGAACAGGAAACGCGGCACGGCGGCGTGCTCGATGATGTCCTTGGCGCAGCCCATGATCACGGTCGGAATGCCGTTGGCCTCGAGATGCCGCGCCACCAGCGCCGTGGTCTGATGGCAGACGGGACAGTTCGGAACCAGCACCGCGACATCGACCTTGTCGGCAAGGCAGCGCGCCAGAATTTCCGGCGCGTCGGTGTCGAGGGTGACGCGATGGCTGCGGTTGGTCGGCGCCCCGAAGAAGCGCGGGGCCACCTCGCCGATGCGCTCCGCAGCGCTCGCCTTCAAAAGCTGCGGCAGCGGAAACCAGGTGCCGTTGTCGGTGGCCGTGGTGTGCTTGCGGTCGTAGCCGATATGCGAGATGCGAAGGTCGTGCTGCTTCGCCGTGTCGCCGTCATAGACCTGGTAGAATTTCGCGCCGCCATTATACGCCGCGCCCGGGCCCTGGTCGCCCTTGGTGGGGTCGTACGGCGCGGCCGTCGTGATGATAGTGACGCGTGATTGCGACAGCGGCTTCTTCAGCGGCTGGAACGGCGCCTCGGTGTAATGGGCCCAGCGATACGCCGTGGTGTAGCCAATCGCGGCGTAATAGTCCCGCGTGCGCTGCATATAGGGGACGGGGGCGTCATAGTCGGGCGCAAAGCCGAATTCGTCGTCGCGCGAAGCGGACATGGGCGCGTCTCCTGGTTCTTGTTGGCGATAGACTAGAGATAGTCGGGGGAGAGCTCAAGAGTAAGCAAGCTCACCGAAACACATGCAGCGCCACATGCTGCAGCAGCATGATCGCCTTGGCGTCGATGATGCGGCCGTCCGCGATCATCGCCAGCGCCTCGTCGATGCCGAGCTCCAGCACCTCGATGTCCTCGCCTTCGTGTTCGAGGCCGCCGCCGTCGCTGACCCGCATCTCCGGCTCGTATTCGGCGATGAAGAAATGCAGCTTCTCGGTGATGGCGCCGGGGCTCATGAACGCCTCGAACACCTTTTCGACGTGGTGCAGGCGATAGCCGGTTTCCTCCTCGGCCTCGGCGCGGATGCGAATTTCGGGCGAGGCATCGTCCAGCACGCCGGCGGCGGCTTCGATCAGGAGATCGTCGTAGCCGCGGATGAAGGCCGGCAGGCGGAATTGCTTCACCAGGATCACGGTCCGCCGTGCGAGATTATACGGCAGCACGGCGGCGGCGTTGTCGCGCTCATAGGTCTCGCGGTGCTGCGTCTGCCATTCGCCATTGGCGCGCCGGTACTCGAACGTGGTGTTCTTCAGCGTGGTCCAGTTGTCCGAGAGCACGCGGACGTCCTTGATGCGGACGCGGTCGGAAATGGTCATGGCTCGGTCTCAATTGCTTGGCGTTGTGGTGCGGCCGTCGAGCCACTTCTGGAACATCACCGAGGTCGATTCCTCGAAAGCCAGCGACTGGTAGAACGCATTGGCCTGCTCATTGCCGCGGCGGACCAGGAGCTGCAGCTTCAAAATTCCAGCCGCGCGCAGCCAGGCTTCGGCCGCGGCCATGATGACGCGGCCGTAGCCACGCTTCTGGCTATCGGGGTCAACGGCGACGTAATAGACCCAGCCGCGATGGCCGTCATGGCCGACCATCACGGTAGCGACGACGGCGCCGCCGTCGCGGCCGAGCAGGATGGTGGAATTGTCGCGCCGCCGCGCCAGCGCGATGTCGGCATGCGGATCGTTCCACGGCCGGGTCAGGCCGCAGCGCTGCCACAGCGCGACCACCGGCTCGACATCCGCGTCGGTGATCGCGTCGATCGTGAGCGCACTCACAGCACTTTTCCCGGGTTCATGATTCCAAGCGGATCGAGCATCGCCTTGAGCTGTCGCATCAGCTCGATTGCAGTCTTGTCCTTCACATCGGGAAGCTCGTCGCGCTTGAGCACGCCGATGCCGTGCTCGGCCGAGATCGAGCCGCCCATGCGCAGCACGATCGCGAACACGACCGCGTTCATCTGGTGCCAGCGCGCCAGATAGTCCGCGGTGTTGGCGCCGATGGGCTGGCTGACATTGTAGTGCAGATTGCCGTCGCCGAGATGGCCGAACGGCACCGGCCGCGCGCCGGGGATCAGCTTCACCACGGCTTCATTGGCCTCGGCGATGAAGGCGGGCACGGTGGCCACGGGCACGGAGATGTCGTGCTTGATCGAGCCGCCCTCCGGCTTCTGCGCCGACGACATCTCGTCGCGCAGCTTCCAGAAGCCGGCACGCTGGGTGAGATTGGCCGCGATCACCGCGTCGTCGACGATCTCGTCCTCCATGGCACGGCTGAGGATCGTCTCCAGCGGCGTGCGGGCGTCGTCGCCGGGTGACGACAATTCCATCAGCACGTACCAGGCATGCTTTTGCGCGAGCGGATCGCGCACGTCGATGCCGTGGCGGATCGAGAAATCGACCGCCATCTCCGAGAGCAGCTCGAAACTCGTCAGCGCATTGGCGGCCTCGCTTTGCGCGATCGCCAGCAGTTTCAGCGCGGCGTCCGGCGACTTCAGCCCGACGAAGGCGGTCTCGATCGACCGAGGCTTCGGAAACAGCTTCAGCGTCGCCGCGGTGATGATGCCGAGCGTGCCTTCGGCGCCAATGAAGAGGTTGTGCAGATTGTAGCCGGTGTTGTCCTTCTTCAGCTTCGAGAGCACGCCGAGCACGCGCCCGTCCGCCAGCACCACCTCGAGCCCCAGCGCCATCTCGCGCGCGACGCCATAGGCGAGCGCGGCCGTGCCGCCGGCATTGGTCGAGAGATTGCCGCCGATGGTGCAGCTCCCTTCCGCGCCCAGCGAAAGCGGAAACAGCCGGTCCACGTCCGCGGCCTTCTGCTGCGCGATCTGCAGCACCACGCCGGCCTCGCAGGTCATGGTGTTGGAGGCGGTGTCGATCTCGCGGATCTTGTCGAGCCGCCGCAGCGACACCACCACCTCGCCATTGTGCGGGGTCTGGCCGCCGACGAGCCCGGTGTTGCCGCCCTGCGGCACCAGCGCGATCTTGTGCTCCGAAGCGAGCTTGCAGATCGCGGCGACCTCCGCGGTCGAGCCTGGGCGCAGCACCAGCGGCGAGCGGCCGTGGAACAGATTGCGCTCCTCGGTGACATAGGCCTCGATGTCGGCCGCATCGGTGATCGCGTGCCTCTCGCCGACGATCTTGCGGAATTGTTCGATCAGCTCGGGCGCAAGCGGAGGGGTGGCGGAATGATTAATGTTCATTGTCTTGTCTCTTGCTTCGCTCTTATCTCGCCACGGCCGCCCGGCGCAGCCGGTCGTTGATCGCTTCGCCTAGATCCTCCTCGGGGATCGTCATCACCGCGATCGCCCGCGGGCGCCTCTCATCGAGGGCGCGAAGATAGCCGAACAGATTGGCGGCGGCTTCATCGAGATCACCGCTGGGCGACAAATTCATGACCGCGGCAGCGGCCTTCAGGCCAGGCAGGCGCGCGGGGCCGAACGCCAGCAGCGCTTCGCCCGGCGCGACGTCCTGCGCATTGAGCCGCACATGGGCGCGCGGCGCGTAATGCGAGGCCAGCATGCCCGGCGCCAGCGGCTGGCTGTCGTCGCTGTCGGCCTCCGCCGGCAGTCGCGCCAGCGGTGCGCCGAGCACGGCCTCGATCCGCTCGCGTGACAGGCCGCCGGGCCGCAGCAGCATCGGCGCCGCAAAGCAGCCGACGATGGTCGATTCGACGCCGACCGTAACCGGCCCGCCGTCGACGATCAGGTCGATCCGGCCCGCAAGGTCGCCCTCGACATGAGCTGCCAGCGTCGGCGAGACGTGGCCGGAGAGGTTGGCAGACGGCGCCACCACAGCCCCGCCAAAGGCGCGCAGGATCGCCTGCGCCACCGGATGGGCCGGAATGCGGATCGCGACCGTGTCGAGGCCCGCAGTGGCAAGCTCGGCCACCGGGCAGTTTTCCGTCTTCGGCACCACCAGCGTCAGCGGCCCCGGCCAGAACGCCTCCGCAAGGCGCGAGGCGCAGGCGTCGAATCGCCCGATCCTGCGCGCGGCCGCGAGGTCGGCGACATGCGCGATCAGCGGATTGAAGGCCGGCCGCCCCTTGGCGGCGTAAAGATGGGCAATCGCGCCGGCATTTCCGGCATCCGCCCCGAGCCCGTAGACCGTTTCGGTCGGGAACGCGACCAGCCCGCCGGCGGCCAATGTCCGGGCGGCAGCCTCCGCGCCAGCCTCGCCGGCCGGTAAAATCAGCGTTTCAAGACCCGTTTTCACAGGGATAAGATTCCTCAGCTCGGCCGCTTGCGGTGCGCCAAACCCGACGCTATAAGCCGGCCTCTTGTCGGAGTGTGGCTCAGCCCGGTAGAGCACTGCGTTCGGGACGCAGGGGTCGCAGGTTCGAATCCTGCCACTCCGACCATTATTTTCACGCCAAACCTACCTTACCGGGACAGTTATCGGGACAGAAACCATCTGGACCCGCCCGACAGCCCTGAAATGCGAAGGGCCGCCTCTGGCAAGGCAGCCCCCAATCGCAAATTCAACTTCAGCACCCAAACAAATAGCACCCCCGCACAGGGGCTACAAGCGTTGCAGGCGCGTCGCCTGAAGGCGGACTTCCATTTGCCGCCAGCGACCGCGGCAGCCGTTGCGGAACTCGGCTGTGGCCGGGCGGTGCCGCAATGACGGTCACGGCCGAGATCGCGCCCGGCGCGACGCTGCAGAGCCCTGCAGCGGTGAAGCTGTATGGCGACATCGCTGCTTGCGAATCCCCAGACCAGCTCGATGCAGCCAGCCGACTACTATGGGGAGCCAACGCCACCGGCCACGTTTCGGACGACGACGCGACGTTCCTAGCAACCTGCATCCAAGCTCGCCGTCCGCTCAGCCATCGGACGTCAGTCGGCAGGTTCGTGGTTCCTAGTCGTCTCAGCCGCTTTCCGCGACGGCGCCCACAGCGCTCACCTGACCGGAAAGCATCCCGCGATCGTCGGCGCATGCTCGGCGGCTCCAGTGCGCTGCCCGACAACCTCCGCCATCATTTCACAGAAGGCCAGCGAGCCGTCCTGTGCGTCATCGCAGCCGAGATCAAGCGCCGCGGGATCTGCGATTTCCCGATCGACAAAATCGCCGCGTTGGCCGGCGTGTGTCGAACCTCGGTTCAAAATGCCATCCACGAGGCGCGCCGGCTAAGCCTACTCAAGATCACCGAGCGTCCGCAACCCGGCCGCAAGAACCTCTCGAACCTGATCGAAATCGTCTCGCGCGAGTGGACCGCCTGGATCAAGCGAGGTCCTTCGGCTGCAAGGCCGATAGGGTCCAAAACGCTGAAAATGGTGAGCCCCACGAAGAGCACAGATTCAAAAAGGAAGAGGCTCGGCGAGGAATCGAGGTCCCGGGACGGCCACGGGCCGCCACTGCGAGGTGCTGCATGACGACGAAACAGTGCCGAAATCGCCGACCAATCTATCCATCCGACGTCCAAAGACTGGGTGGACGCGTCAGCATTGTGCCAAGCCGTGACCGTGTCGACGGATCAACGACCTATTTGGTCGAGCATGTCTCTGGAGGAGGCGACATCCGCTGGGTGTCGGCGCCGATCCTGGATGAAGGCCAAGCTCAGTCCGCCGCGGCAGTGCTGGCAAGATACGTCGGGGCGATTGTGCGATGAAGCAACCACGTTTGACGCTGCTGGGTTCGCGCGTCGGCAAAGCCGATCAGCGCCTTCAGCCAAGGCCTAAGCGTGCCGATCCGGTCTACTCGACACCGGAATGGCGCGCATTGATCGCCAACATCATCAATCACCGCGGTCGACGATGTGAGGACCCCGCGTGCAGAACGCCTGGCCGCACAGGCATGCGCGTGTTTGGCGACCACATCGTGGAGCTGCAGGATGGCGGCGCGATGCTCGACCAGCACAACATCATGCTCCGTTGCGGCAGCTGTCACACGCGGAAGACCAACGAAGAGAAAGCAAAGCGGATGGCGCGACGATGGTGAGGGGGAAGGGGGTATAAAAACGAACCAAATCAAACATCGAGGAACCGCATCTGGTGTTAGCCACAGACTTTCGAGCCCTGGGTGATCGAATTTCAAACGGACTATCAACGGAATTCAGACAGTACAACTTGGAGTTTATGAGAATGACAGCCTCCAAAAATGTCGGCCGTGGTGGCGCGCGGAAGGGAGCCGGCCGCAAGAAGAAGCCGAGCGCGCCGCGGATCACTGAGATTCCGGAGGTGAGCGGACAGAGTGCCGAAGCGCTGGCAAAGGCAGCGGTGGACATAGCCATGGCCACCCTGGTCCACATTGCCGTGAACGGAGAGAGCGAGGCCGCGCGGGTTTCTGCTGCCGAAAAGATTATCAATCGCGCTGCGGGCATGCCGAAGCCAGGGACGGCGCAGCAGCCCGATCAATCCGACTTCTTTGACGATGGCTGGGACGGATTGCTGGACAAAAAGCAGCCGGCTGGCCGGGCGAACTGAACTATGGAATATGACGATGACAATCTCGAAAGCTGTTACCGCTTTGCGGTCGGATATGCGCGCCCGTTAGCGCGTAAGCTCGATGATGCTGATCTGGCGACGCTGGCCACAATTCTCACCGACAAAACCCCGCGCCTGCGATTGGTTCTGCGCAGCACATTTTGCGATCAGGAGATCGGCGAGCTCGGCAAACTTTACGAAGGAACCGCGAACGCCATCGCCACCTCAATGGCGGCAGACTTAGAGCGATATCAGGCGAGCGCGTGGGCACGGGAGAGCAAGACTGGACTGGCCGCTGGCGCTAGTGAAAAGCGGCGCCTGATGTTTCGAATCCTTCAACTCGGGCGCGGCCAATGGATATCCGAACGCCATATCTGGGACGTCATCAACGCGGCAAAGAAACTTTAGGGTTCGCACGGCACCCCTAGGACCGTGCGAACGGTCTGGAGGCATGGTGGCTCGGTACAGGAGCACCAAATGGGAATCATCGGCGACATTGTTGGTCTGATCCGAAGGGACGTCGGCGACCACGACACGGTCGAAGGCGTAGAGCTTGCGATCGGCCGTTTGAATGCGGAGCGCGACGCCGCAAACGACGCGATAATCGCCGGGCGTGAGCGTCGCAACAAGCTCCTGCGCAGTGATGCATCCGACAAAAAAATTGCCGATCTCGATCATGAAATGGACAGCCATCGGCTGACGCTTGAGCGGCTGGAGCTTTTCGAGCCGGAGCTCCATCAGAAGTTAAGCGGTCTGCGCAGCGTGCGCCGCGTCCAGCAAGCGGCGGCGCTCCGCGACCAATACATCGCAGCAAGCCGGAAATTGGTCGAAACAATGCGGGTCGCGTTAAAGGCCTTCAACGCGGCTCGCGATGTCAGGCAAGAGGCAATCGAGAATGGCTTCTCAGCCGAGTTCTCGGCCTTTCCGCCTCTGATCAACATCATCGAAAAGGTGGCCATCGCCAACTTCGAGGGGGAGGTGGAACGGGCGGCGGAAGCCGCCGCCGGGCTCACGCCGCCAATGCCAGTGCAGCATCCTCGAAAAGCCTATGTACCGCCGCCGGCGCCAACGCCCGGCCACGGTGCTGGGCGTGTGTCCCTGGTCGACCGTGAGGAGCGACCAGCGCGGCCTGCGCGCGAACCTCGCATCGATATCGCCAAGTCGGGCGAGAGATTGATCCGCGTTGTCCGACCCGGGTTTGAAGCGCCGGACGGCGCGCAGTGCCAGCGCAATGACGTCATCGCGCTGCCCGAAAAAGTCGCGGAAACCGCGGTGCAAAATGGTGCCGGCGAATTTGCCGACGCACTGCCCAACCTCAAAAAGCTCGAAGGCTAGGCGACCATGACACTTCCGGCGCGAATGGGTAACGGCGTCCTCTGCGGACGCATCCACACCAAGATTGTTGAGCGGGGCGAAGTCGACCGGCCGCACACGCTCGATATTTGGACGGAGGTCTACGGTCCGCGTGGACGCCCCGGCGATCAATTGGTGACGATCACAATTGATCCCGCCGTCGAGGTGTATCCGGTGGACGTAAATGGTCAGCAGAGCGCTAGGGGATTGGTCGGAACAGCGACCGTTCCCGGAAATCTCGGAAACGCCTTGCTCGGGTTCGGGCTTTATCGCGGCTACGGGGACATTCCGGGAGCGCTCATCACCTTCGTGGCCAACGTCGCACCACCCGCACCGGCGTCGCCGGCCGATCCACTCATCACGATCGGAACCGTTGGCGCGACCGCCATCCGGGTGAATCAGGCGGCCGACCTCAAGGTTGCCTCCCCGGTGAACGTCACGCTTACGAACAACTATGTGCGGCTCGCCAATTTCCCGGTGCCAGTCGGCACCAGCCCGGGGACCATCCTGAACGGCCTGACAAAGGCGTTCTACAAGCCGGAAGCCGACGCGCTCGTCGTTGCGGGCGCCGGCACTTACGCGTAGGGGCGGCAATGACCAGCAAGAATTTCAACATCTCGATTTCCCGGTCTGCGGACGTTGGCCCGCTGAACGCAGTAGGCATCGCGACGCGCGAGGTGACCGACTATTCCGATGATATCGTGGTTGTGTCCGGTATGGAGACCCGCAACTCGGACGTGGTGATGTTGGCAAATCACGACGCGAGCAAACCGATCGGCCGCGCCAAGCTCCTGGTCTCGGGTAATGAGGTGAAAGCCTTCATCACGTTCGCTCCGGAAGGCACCACCGAAACCGCGGACGAATACCGGAAGCTCTGCAAGGCTGGAGTCCTGACTGATCTCAGCATCGGATTCGATCCGATCGAACGCGAGATGATTAACGGGGGTGGCTGGCGATACACGAAATGGCGCTGCCACGAGGTGTCCCTGGTTGCCGTGGGATGTAATCCTGCCGCGGTCATCGTGCAGCGCTCGCGCAATGGCGTGGACGCGGGCCGAGCCAAGCGTCTCCGCGACGTCGATTTTCTCAAACTGAAACATCCGCCGCAAACGCGTGCGGATCGCTTGCGGGAAGCTCGCTTGATCGAGATCCGCAGCCTAGCCGCCGTGAGCCCGCAACAATGACAGAGGCTGATATCCAAGCAATGGCGCCGATGGTTGATTCAAATCGGCCGACGCTCGCGGGGAATTTGACGGGTGAGTTCCTCGCATCCGCTCTTGAACGAAATCCCCTTTACCCCCGAATGAATGCCGCATTGATGCGCAGGGCTGACACGTCTGTCTGCGAATGCATCGACAGCGTGATCGCGCTCCTGGCTGATCTCGGTTTCGATCCCGACGACATTCGCGACTACCGCCGGGCTGCACTCCAGGCGTTTCGCGCCGCGCTGCCGGCGGCCAATCGCTCCATGAGGACACACTGAAAATGGCTACGGGCGTTTGCGTGGGTTGGACTGGTCGCGGCTATGGGTTCATTCGACCTGCGGAGGGTGGTGGCGACATTTCCGTCCACGCGCAGGACATCAGCAATCGCGATGTGCTGAAACAGGGCGACCAGGTCACGTTTGAGACTGTTTTCGACGACCGCCGCGGCAAGATGCAGGCGCGGAACGTCCGTGTGATGTGATGGAAGCATTGCCCCGGCCGCCATGAAGCATCCTGGCGATCGGCGGCTCTAATGAGGGGCGATGGACGATCAGTCTATGCCGCGGACGATAGATCAGAAGGAATTCGCTATGTGTGAACGAAATGAGGCCAGCAACGCCTCGAACATCTCCGGCAGCGTCAAGAATGCCCGCGCCATTGCCTTTAGCGACGGCGCGCTGTTCGACGATCGCTCCGGCTATGAGCCGCCGCCGATCGACGTCGCGACTGGTGGCGCTGCAGTTGCTGTTTCACTTTTGCCCACCTCAAAGGATGATGTCCGATGCTGACCGCCGCTGAAATCTGGCGTCCCTATCAGATCCCTGGTGTTCCCGCCTCCGGCCCGAATAGTCCGAAAAAATCCGAGATCGTTGCCTGGGGCACGCTATTCGAGACGCTGCTCGCCGGTGGTGGGCCGGGGCTTGGTTATGCCTCGAAAGTCGCGCTCGATGCTGATCTTGCGCATGCCGCCAATGTCACGGCGCTGGTCTATGGTGATGCGACCTCCGCAAACAACGGCATGTATGTCAAGCAAGGCGCCTCCGGAGCTGGCTCGTGGCTACGCATCGGCGACCTTCCGAACGGCATCGTCACTTTGTCGGTCACGGGCGGGACTGCCAATGCGCTGACGGTGTCGGCGCCGGAAACGCCGCTGGCTCCGGGCAAAAAGCTCTATCTGCTGACGCCGACCGCGAACAACACGGCGGCGACCACGATTGCGCTCAACGCCGGCACGGCTGTCGCCGTCAAGAACGCCTTCGGCCTCGATCTGGCGGCGAATTCTCTGGTCAACGGCCAGCAGGTGCTGATGGCCTGGTCCGTCGATCATTACCAGCTCTTGATCTCGGCGCAGGTCGATGCCTCCGCGATCCTGGCTGCGGCGGTTGCGGCGCAGAGCGCGGCGGCGGGCTCGGCCACCGCGGCGGCATCCTCGGCGTCCGCGCTCGCCAACCAGGTGCATCAGTACGACACCCGCGCGCAGGCGATTGCCGCGACCATCCCGGTCGGCGTGCAAGCGGTCAAGGTGACGCGCTACGCCGCCGGCGCGCCACTGTCTTACGCGACCTATATCCCCGGCACATCCACGGGCCCAATGGCATTTCAGGAGGCCGCGGGTCATTGGTGGCAACTTGACCTGTCCGGAGGCGTTATCGATGTCGCATGGTTCGGCGCAATCGGCGATGGTGTGACAGATGATTTGACCGCGATCACTGCTGCAATTGCAGCGGCAGGCTGGCGCGGCGTCATCGCGCTGAATGGCGGCATCTTTCACTGTTCGGCCGAGCCGTCGAACCCGAAGGGCGTCTATTTCTGCGGCTCCGGATACATCGAGATACCCGAAGCGGTTACAGGGCGCGCGCGGCGATGGAACACGCGCGGGGAGCAATTCCCGATCGTTGAAGGGAAGGAATATCTCAACATCCTCCATGAAATCTTCCGTACCGGAAACGCCTCCGGGACGAAGATGGACTTCATGGGCGACAGCACGATTATCGGCAACGGAATCACGGATACGAATTACGTCCTCTCGACGCTCATCCAGAACAATTTGTTGCTTCACGGCTTCGATTGCCAGTTCACCAACCGGGCGGTTGGTGGGACGACATCCGAAGATCTCCGGACCACGCAAATCCCGGCAAGCATGGCGATCTCTCCCCACGTCGCCATCATCGGAACGGGTATCAACGATGTTTATCTGCGTGGGCCGAACCCTGGCGTGAACACGGAGGCTCAAGCTCAAGCGGCGGCCGAGCTGGTGCGGGTGTCGCTTGACGCGGCTCTTGCGACTTACAGGGGCACATTCCCCGTGACCCGCACGGCTATCATTTTGAAGGTGCCAAACATCGCGACGCTGACGCTGAATGCGCGCGACGAGCGGTACCTCGAAACGATCTCTCCGATGTACCGGGAACTGGCGAGAAAATATCAGTGTGTCTTCATCGACACTTACCGGGCATGGCGCTTTGGCCGCGGGCTCAACGCGACCTCAGCGGTCGGCGTGCCGTGGCTTGATACGCCCTATGGCGCGAACGACGGCGGTATCCACCCGCTCGAATCCTTCAACATGCAGATCGCGGACCTGATCACGCAAGTCATTCTGCCGGAAACGCTACGGAGGGCTGTCAGACCGAGCCTGGCGCAGCTGAACACCGCGCTGACATTCCAGAATGGATGGTCTGCCGTTGCGGGACAGTCGTTCCGGGCTCGCCGTCGCGGGCAGAATGTTCAACTGGAAGGCACCATTGTTCCTGGGACGAGTACTACTGGGACGATCATCACCACCTTGCCCACCACGATGTGGCCGGCCCGCAGGCGCTTCTTTGGCTGCACAACGAACGCGACAAACCAATCTCCGGCTATGACTTACGTCGAGACGGACGGCACTGTCAGAATGCAGGCTCTGCCTTCGGGAGCCACCCAAGTCGTGATGGAGCACATCAACTACATTGTCGGCGACTAGCGGGGCGCGATGTGAGACCTCCTGACAGATGACCAAGGGCACGTATTACCGCGGCATGTGGGCGGGCGATTGTGACGAAGTGGGACAGAAGCTATGACACAGGCAACGGTCAACTGGACGGCTCGACCCGTTGAAGTCGATTCTGGAGTGTGATGCTCGGTGTGGAATTTAGCAGTCAAGGACTGGCAGGACAGAATCCGCAAAGGCGAGTCGCTCGTGCCGCAGCTGCCTCTGCTCGACCAGCTCGCTGCACAAAGAGCAGTGAACATTTTCGATCGCCTGCGCTTGCCCGACGTTCCTGGAAAGCCGCTACTGAGGGATGCTGCGGGCGATTGGTTCCGCGACATCGTCCGCGCGTTGCACGGTTCGATTGTCGGCGGCGAGCGAATGGTGCGCGAACCGTTTTTACTTACGCCGAAGAAATCGAGCAAGACGTCGAACGGCGCGGCGCTGATGCTTACGTCGCTGCTGATCAACGTGCGTCCGAACGCCGAATTCCTCCTGATCGCCCCGACGCAGCCCATCGCCGAGATTGCCTTCAACCAAGTCGAAGGCATGATTGCAGCAGACGCGCGGCTTAGCCGGCGCGACATGATGAGAGTGCAACCGCACCTTAAGAAGGTCACATGGCTAGAGACTGGCGCCACGCTTCAGGTTAAGTCATTCGATCCTAACGTGCTGACGGGCGTCAAGCCGGCCGGCGCGCTGATGGACGAGCTGCACGTGGTGAGCACTAACGCGAACGCTGACCGCGTAATCGGCCAGCTTCGCGGTGGGTTGATATCCCAGCCGGAGGGGTTCCTGACGTTCATCACCACGCAATCCGAGCGCCCGCCGGCCGGTGTCTTCAAGGCCGAGCTGGACAAGGCGCGGGATATCCGCGACGGCAAGCGCGAGGGCGCGATGCTGCCGATCCTGTATGAATTCCCGGACGATATTGCGAGCGACCCGGAGAAGTGGGGCAATCCGGAAAATTGGCACATGGTGACTCCGAATCGAGGCAGATCGATCACCATCGAGCGGCTTGTGGAGGACTGCCAAGCCGCGAAGGATACCAGCGAGGAGGAATTCCGCCGCTGGGCCAGCCAGCATCTCAATATCGAGATCGGCCTAGGGTTGCGGTCTGACCGTTGGATCGGCGCCGATTACTGGGAGCGGTGTGGCGACCCCGTGGTCACGCTCGAGGGGTTGATCGAGCGCAGCGACGTTATCGTTTGCGGGATCGATGGCGGGGGGCTCGATGATATGGTTGGCTTCGCCGCGATCGGCCGCGAAAAAGGGACGCGGAAATGGCTGCACCACGCTCGCGCGTGGGTTCATGGCGGGGTCCTGGAGCGCCGGAAATCGATCGCACCGGTGCTGCGGGATCTGGCGAAAGCTGGAGATCTGACGATTGTCGACCGCATTGGCGATGACGTTGAAGAACTGGTTTCGATCATTCAGCGCCTCGACCAGGCACGGAAGCTGCCCGGCGAGAACGCGATCGGTGTTGATCCGATCGGCATCGGGCAGGTGCTCGACGAACTGGCGGCGCGCGGGATCGACAACAATGCCAAGAAGCGGATCGTCGGCGTCGGCCAAGGTTGGCAGCTAGGACGCGCTATTAAGACGCTGGAGCGGCACTTGGCCGACGGTTCATTTTCCCACGGCGGGCAACCGCTCATGGCCTGGTGCGTCGGCAATGCCAAAGTGGAGCAGCGTGCTAACGGCATCCTCATAACAAAACAGGCGAGCGGGACGGCAAAGATCGATGCCTTGATGGCGACGTTCAATGCGACGGATCTGATGTCGCTCGATCCCGCTTTGCCGGGGGGCGGACCGTCGGCTTATGAAACAAAGCCGTTGTTGGTGGTATAAATGGATGAGTTAGATGGGTCCCAGATCGAAGCGCAGCTGAGGCTTAAAGCGACGTATTGGCGTCAGGAGGCCAGGCGCTTCGCCGGCCGGCCGGAAGAGCGGTGGTGCATCGATTATGCCGAACATGCCGAGACGCTGGCAGAGCTTGAGCGACTAAAAGCGTTGGACTAAGCAAAACGGCTTATGCAGCAGAACGAGTCCTGGCATCATCCCCGTCCCTGCTGCTGGTCTGCTCCGAGCCCCCATTGCTCGCAAACCCATATTGCTAGGTCTTTCTGAGCAAAATTCCGCACGCGATCGAATAAGGGATGGTCCTTCATCCATTCCAAGAGGGTCTCACGGGGAGTGTCTTTGTAGACAGAGTAGAAGAAGTCTGCCAATTCCGCCGCGCCTTTGACTGGCTTCGTAACGTTCTGAACCACTCCGAAGAATGTCTCAGGACTCCGGCGATAAACGGCCACTTCCTGGGGTGTCATTGGAGATTCAACAGGAAAGTTCATTCTGTTTAACGCAAAGATGCCAAGCATTTTGCCTTGGTCTGGCATCGCGCACGCGCTCTGCAGCGCGGCAATCACCTCAGCGCCGTTCGGTCCTGGGACAAGGTACTCATTGCCGACCAGCCATCGGGGAAATTCGGCAGGGCTGTAGACAAATTCTGGGGCCTTGCCATCGAACGTGGACGGCGGCTCACTGTGAACGGCCATAGACTGCATCAGTGCTTGCATTTCCGGGTGGGCTTCTCTCGCGAGGATCTGATCGCGAAAGGTGATGACGCCTCGCGGCTGAAACGTCGGAATCTTGAACCCGAGCGCACCAATCAACGGCGCTCCTTCCAGCGATGTAAGGTTGTAGTGGAATGGCTGGTTCGTCAGAAACAAATACGCCGACGGAGCGGGTGCGCCTTTTATTCTGAGAGAGCTTTCGGCTTCCTCGACCTCCGAAAGAACCTCGGCGAGAATTTGATCCTCATGATCGACGATCAGATTTGGCAAGTTCAAGTCGACAAAAACAACACGTGACCACGGCAGGTCTTTCTTGAGCGCCTGTGACAGCTTGTTCTTTAGCTTGATCTGCTCCTTCAACGTGGTCTCTGGCCGCAACGGCGCAGATCTGGTCTTCACCTCAACAGAGAAGCGCCGTCCTGTCATAGGATACGTGGCGACAAATTCAGCATGATGGCCAGATTGAAGGTCGTCCTCGTACTCCAGCATGAAGCCAGCTTTGAGGAAAGACGCTGCGGCATTTGTCTCGGCCACCGTCGCTAGAAAGCCCTCAGACCGGAGCAGTCGCGCGACAATCCGGCTAAACAGCGGCTTCTCGTACTGCTCGTAGTGATGCTCGATCAGATAGAGGTTGTACGCAAGCGAAAGAATGCTTCGAAAACCATTGTTGATTGTCCTGGATGTAACGGTTCCGGGCGGTGGCACGGGGCCGGCGTTGCGCATAGCGGAAGCCCACTGTCCGATCAAATGACCATCCGCTCCCCTACGCATTTCGTTTGCGATCCACGATCGCCCCATGCGTTCTGCTAGGTAGTCAAGCAAGAAGTCAGTGAACGTTTGCCAGCGGCCGATCATGAGAGAGCGGCCGATAACTAGGGCAATGCCGTCCTTGACCTTGTAGAATTGTATAGGCTTGCCGAGCCCCTGTTGGGCCTGACGATCGCGCATTTCTGCCTCGCGCCGGCGGCGCAGGACTTCGCTTCGCTCGTCTGCCCCGTGGCGCCCGTGACAATGCTTAAATTTCTTGCCAGAGCCGCATGTGCAAGGCGCGTTTCTCTTCGTCATCCGCTATTCGAAAACCATCTCATAAAGCATGGTATGGCCGGGCGACTCTTCGAATGGGACTGCGTCCTCTTGAGTGAGTGCCGCGGCAAAGATGTCGTCCCCGGAAAGCCAAGCTCTCTCTGCGTCTGGCGTATTTAGCGCGATGTGGAGGGCGCTGTTGAGCTCGTAGCAGATGTGCGGAAGACCCGCTCCCTTTAATGCGACAGAGAGTGCAGTTGAGTAGGCATCGCGCCCCACGATGTACATCATCGGCGTGGGAATATCCTCATCGGTGACGTTATTATATGACCGACGACAAATCTCTGCGTCGCCGGACGACGCGAGCCGGCAAAACAAGGGGCGGTCCTGGTAAACGGAGCATTCATCAGCATTGAGGAGAGGACACGGGTGGGGATTGTACGGTCGTTGCTCGTGGGAAAACGACTTGGTGAATTCATGCGCCTCAAGCACGCGAGTGCCGGCCTGCGTCGACAGACGCTTTGCAAGAAAGAGGACTTCGGGTGCCGTGGCGCTCACCCAAATGTTACAGCAGTGTGAGCATCCCCGACCGCAAGCGATGGGAATGTCGGCCATCGCCGATACAGTCAAATCGATTTTTGAGAACAAATACTCCATCGTTGCATCGACGCTGAAGCTCTGCTTGGCGCGACCGAGATGGCCATGAATCTGTCGCGATAGCTCTGCAACGATGAACTCGTTGAGCTCGGACGGGTCGATCCCGCCTGCGACGACTTTTGGCGCTTGCTTTTTCGCTAGCCTACGTTGGTTTCGATCCATGGCGCAGAGATTCCCATCAGTTCATTCTAGAGTGGTTAGTGCAGCGACAAGAAGCTGCCTTGCTTGCCACAAAATCATGTCGGTCATCTGAGGGCGCGCTCAGCAGCCAAGACGCAGAGTGTCTGCGGTCCCATAACGACGACTGATTTGGTGAAGTCGCATAGGCGGCCAACCTGAAACACCGAGCCTTGCGCCCCAGTATTGATGGCAATGACGTCGCCGCGCCGACAGCTGCGCGCCACTGCAGCTATCTCGGCATCGCCGGCGCCACCTTGAAAAGGATCTGCGCTGCTGATCGGCAATAGGCTGGAGGGTCGGGTGTTGCCTTCGGCGCTGCTGTTGCCGCTGGCGTTGCCTGTCCATAGGCGGCTGTCGCGTAGATCATCGAAACAAGCAGAGTTGCTGGTCGAATCATAAAGTTTGCCCCCAGTCCCGGAGCTGATCCAACCGCAACCACCGCGCGAGATCAATAGATTGCGCGCGTAAAAAGCCGAAAATTTGGGAAAAATATGCAGGCTTGTGAGCGAGGTGAAGCAGCCTCGGTCATATTCGTCTCCGGTTACGTCACCTAGTGACGTACCGCCCTCAGGAGGGGCGGCGCGCCAGATCAGTGGAAGGCGATCGAGACCTTCCCGGACATGATAAGCCCGAAAACCACGCCTAGCAGCGCGATGACGCCGCCTACCACCCAAATCGCGCCTTTCACAAAAGTGATGGCGTCCTTGACTTCGCCGATCTTCTTGCCGTGTCCCTCAACGTCGGTAACTAGGCGCTCGACCTGAGACGTAAGTTTGCCGAGCTCATGAATGACGAATCGTATGTCGGACGTGGGGTGCAAATCCCGAGGCGTCACTGCTGGGAAATCGATGGGCACCGTAACCGGCGCTGAAGTATCCGGCGGGCCGGCCGGCTTCTTAGCCACCAGTAGCCTCCCACTTCGCCTTAACCCAGTCCCAAATGTCCGTGGTTGCGCGGCCGTAGTAGCTCGCGATCTCGAGCACCATTACCGTACCCACAGGCGACGCAGCAGGATCCTTAGGGTTCGTCACGCCTAGCCTGGCCGAGACTTCTTGTGCTGTGCCTTTGCCTGCAACCATCCAGTTGTGGTTGGCGAGCTGCTTATTCGCCTCAGGATACGCCCGCGCGACTGCGCCCGGCAGATTCTGCTGAGCGACTTCGTTTTGCGGAAGGAGAACAAAGATGGGCATAAAAACTCGTTAGCGGCGCTCAGTTAAGATCGAATTTAGCGACGACAAGGCAGATGACTCCGAATCCCTACCGCCTGTCAATGGAACCCGCGCTGCCCGCGCAATGGCGTGAATCTGTAACGCCGAACGCGCCGAAGCGCCCCGAAAGGGGGTGGATTTTTTAACGCAAATCAGATGTGGTGGTCGGCGGAGCGTGACAACTCCCGCCAAAGGCCTTGCCGGGCCTGTTTGGTACCAGAGCGATGGCAGGGCGATCCTTGCCGGGATCATCCATCGCCATCGAAGCGAACGTGCCGATAGCCGTCGGCGCGACCGGCGCAGTATGCCGGGAGAGCGGCGGCTATACAAGACCCTTCGGGGAAAGGCCGTCGCGCATCGTCTCTGGCGGTGTTGTCACCCTCCCGGCGCCAGCGCTGACCGCTGGCACCCGGCCGTGACAAGCCGGTAAATCCAGAGAACCACCATGAAACCATCCACCAAGAACGCCGCTGTGGCTGCGCAGGAGCCGTTTGCGGCGCTTGCGGCCGCCGCCGCAAGCCCGGCCTGGCATCAGGCCATCATACGACTCGCTAATGCCTCTGAACGCATCGCCTTTCGCCTTGAGGCGTTCATGGGCACGCCAATCGACGGCGGGATGGCTCCCCATGCTCGACAGCTCGTCAAGGACCTGATCGACTTCCTGGACCAGCTCGACGCCGATCCCGACCTTGAGCCAACCGCTGGCGGCTCATGCGACGACGAATGCGAGTTGCCCGATGATGCCGAACCGAGCCTCGGCGCACTCGATCGCGCTCTTGATCAGGTCCGGTGGGCAATGGGCGGTAGCGACGACGAGGAGCGGGACGATGTCGACGACGAGCCGTCCCTTGGCAGCCTGGACCATCACCACAGCCAACACGCGTGGGCCGCGGGCGGCCGGCGCGACCTGGAGCTCGACCACGCCGGATCAGGCATTGGCGACCGTGACGGCTTGCTCGAGCAGGTCGGGACGCAGGACTGGCAGCATACGGTGATGGCATGACCAAGCATCTTGTCGACAACGCCATGGACATGTTCGTCGCCGAACTTTCCCGCATCGACAACATGGGCGCCAACC
Source organism: Bradyrhizobium sp. MI1.10 (assembly GCF_055811035.1). Classification (NCBI taxonomy): domain Bacteria; kingdom Pseudomonadati; phylum Pseudomonadota; class Alphaproteobacteria; order Hyphomicrobiales; family Nitrobacteraceae; genus Bradyrhizobium; species Bradyrhizobium sp. MI1.10. Next base: position 161,523 of record NZ_JBVVPN010000013.1, on the reverse strand, counting down.
AGCGGCTAATCTTCACCCTGCCGTCGATTGAGGGTGATGGTTTCGCCAATGTTCAGATCAAGCTGATCGTGCCGGCCGACTACATGGCTAAGCTCGGCGCCCTGATCCTGGGGGCCGTCTGCGGGGACGGCGAGACCGCGCTGGCACTGTTTGATGTTGAACCGGGTGCGAGGGCTAACTGAATGCGCCGCGTTTGACAGTAAGAGAGAGGCCCGCCGGTTCACGCCGGCGGGCTTTCGACTGCTCCGCCTGCCCAAAGTGTGGCAGCCATTCCCGATTGAACCTGTGGGCGAGCTGGGGACAACGGAATGAACGGCTGAGAATGTGACTTTGCGCGCCTAAACCAGACTAACGCCAAATCAGCAACACGGAGTCTCGCAAATGTCTATTGGACCGCACAGCGTGAAGCCCGCCGATATTCGGAAGACGGTCGATGTTCTAATTGCTGCCGGGCTCGAAATCCAGCGCGTTGAGGTCGAGCGCGGCGGCAAAATCATCGTCACCACCGGCGCTAGGACTCCAACGTTCGACAATGCTGCGGTGGCGGCGAGCTGATGGCCGTGTCATTGGAGCATGCTCAGCTACTTGCGAAGGTGCAGCTCGATGCCATGGATCATCGGTCCGTCGCGGGGTTGCTGTCGCCGGAGCAACGTAAATTGCTGAAGCGGTGGATCAAGAAGCGTGGCGAGCCGACGCTGACGGAATTCGAAGCAATCCGGCTGATCGTCGAAGCGGAGCTCATCTCGAAATGATCTCCGACGCCAAAATTGACGAAACGACGCCGCTTCGACTGTCGGTAGCGGTCAAGATAGCCTTTCCCGCGGGCGGGATGACTGTTTCGGGTTTGCGCCGCGAGATATCGAAAGGCAGGCTGGTGCCGGAGACCATCGCCGGCAAACAATTCGTGACACTGCAGGCCATCAACCACATGAGGGAACAATGCCGCGCAGAGCAAAGGGAGCGCGCCTCTGGCTCGAGCCCGAGGAACGCGACGCGGAGGGGCGGCTCGCCCGCCACTCCACCTGGGTTATCCGAGACGGAAAGAACAAGGTCCGCACGGGCTGCGCTCGAGCAGACCGCGAAGGCGCTGAGCAAGCCCTCGGCGACTATATCGCCAAGAAATATACCGTCCCGCGAGACCGCGGACGTCATCCCTCTCAGATCCTAGTGCTTGACGTGCTGAACATCTACCTGATCGACAAGGCGCCCAAGCATTCGGATCCGACCATCACCAAGGCCCGCGTCATGACGTTGGCCGGCTGGTGGGGCGATAAGACGCTGGCGGACGTCAATGGCACCACCTGCCGGGAATACGTGGCTCACAGGACGGCGCAGCCGCGGCGCGCGGCGAAGCCGGATGTCACCGGTAATCCCGCGCGGATGGTGACAGCCGCCGGTGCAAGGCGAGAACTTGAGGATCTGCGATCGGCAATCAACCACCACCGCACCGAAGGACTCTGCTCGGAATTCGTCGGTGTAGCACTGCCGGAGAAAAGCGACCCAAAGGAAGACTGGCTTACCCGGTCAGAGGCGGCGCGGCTCATCTGGGCAGCCTGGCGGGCGCGCCAGAAAATGGGCGAGGGCATCACAGACCGAGATGTAGGTCGCCACGTCGCCCGTTTCATGCTCGTTGGCTTCTACACTGGCACGCGACATGGCGCCATTTGCTCTGCTGCCCTGACACCGGCCGTGGGTCGCGGCTACGTCGACACTGATAGCGGTGTTTTCTACAGGCGTCGCCAGGGTGCGCGGCAAACCAATAAGCGGCAGCCGCCAGTCAGGTTGCCGTCGCGATTGCTGGCTCACCTGCGGCGCTGGAAACGCCTTGGCATCGCTCGCCACGCGGTAGTCGAGTGGAACGGTAAGCCCGTGGGGTCGGTACGAAAGTCGTTCGCGGCCGCTGCCCGAGCGGCCAAAATTGATCGCCATATCACGCCGCACATCTGCCGCCACACCGCGGCGACATGGGCGATGCAGCAGGGCTCCGACATCTGGGAGGCGGCTGGCTACCTAGGTATGAGCCCCGAGCTCCTGGAGCGGGTGTATGGCCACCATCATCCAGACTTTCAGAGCGACGTTGCGGCCCGAATGTCGGGACAGAACCGGGACAGAAAACCCGTGAACAAAACGGCACAGACCGCCGTGAACGACACGAAAAACATCAAAAATTCAAGAGGTACAAAGTGAAACGGCGCGTTCGGGACGCAGGGGTCGCAGGTTCGAATCCTGCCACTCCGACCATTCTTCCAAAAGTCGACGTTTTCCTAAGGCTCGTTCCCAATGGCTTGGCGGACCGGCCGCCGGCGCCCGGGAGCGCCTTCTTGCAACGATTTTCGGGGCGGGTCCACGGCCGATTTGGCCGGGCAGGGCGGCTTGTGTGAGCGGCATGGCTCGGCATTTGCCGATATCAATGACTCGGCGTTGTAAGCTAGGTCAGAGGACTACCGCCGCGCCACCAGCACGCCGATCATGAATGCCACCATCAGCGCCGGCAGCGGCGCCTCGCGCACCATGCCGCGAACGACGTGTGTCCAATGTTGCTCCGGGACGAGGTTCGGCGACCTGATCTCCGGCGTTGGCGTGATGCCCCATTCCGACGCTAGCTCTGCGACCTCGCTCGATGCGAGCCGCACGCCATCGCGGACGCGGAAGATCGCTGCGTCGGATCGTTCGCCTGGTGCGAGCGCCATCAGCGTCGCGACGGCTGTGCGCAACGTCATCTCGCCGTAGCCTTGCAGCCTGACCGATTCCTCGGGGTCGGACGTCATCGCAAATACCTCACAGCGCCAAATGCTCTACAGCGCGAAGTGGCGCGCGATGGTGAAGGCCATCGTCGCGCACAGGACCAGCGTGGATACCGCGCCGGCCACGCCGCGCACGAGATCGGCCCGCGTCAGGTGCCTGGTCATGATCTTGCTCCATGCTCGGCATGGCAATGGCGGGGAGGCGGCGTTGGTTCCTTGCGCGACGGGCGAATCGCGAACCGCGGCTATTTCCGCAGCAGCTCGCTCAGTGCGGCCGTCGCCTCGGCGCAGCGGATATCGTCGATTTCGCGCGACAGGCTGAGGGCGCTCGATCTGAGCTCTTCGACTTTCCAGCTCTCGGGGTGCTGGGTCTCGAGTTGACCGAGCCGCTTGTTCAGATCGTCCAATCTGGTCTGCAACTGCTCGACGCTGGCAGCCCCGTTCACCACCCAGACTCGTTGCGCACGCATCGTCGTTCCCCTGCTCGTCTCACGGCGTTGTGAGAGGGGTTCGTGGCCGCAATGGGAGTTTCTTTTGTCCGGCTTCAGACGGACGGGAACCGTTGCAGATCGGCAACGGGAGTTCCTTCGTGTTAGCGTGCGTCTGGAGCTCGGCCCGTCGCCGCATCAGGCCGCGCGCGGCCACTCGGTCGATTGCTTTTCAAGCCGGCTTTCGAGAATGGCGACGCTCACCCGGATATTCTCGCGCCGAGCCCGCAGGTTGTGCGCGAGCATGGGGTAGGCGACGTTCTGGGGATCGCAGATTCCAGCCTTCCGCTCTTCCTCCAGAATGTCGGCGTCGATCATTCGCAGGCGCCAGCGCAGGTCGGAGATCAATGCGTGGAGCTGTGTCGACATGGTCGCTTCGAAACGGGACGTCGGGTGCATGATCGCCTCACGATGAGACAGACCCACTGCGGGTCTGAGGGATTTGACTGCCGTGCAGCAAGCGGAATGCCAGTGGGCGGCTGAGCGTCTCGCGCGATTGCTCGACGGCGCACCGGAACGATTGCCACTTTTTCCCGTTGCTGCAGGGGCCTCGACAACGAGGCGATCGAGGGACCCATGCCGCTCATCCGCTATTTCGTCTTCACCGGCGGCGCTCTGCTCGGCCTCCTGTACCTCGCTGACTACTACCTCGCCGGCCCCGTAAGCGCCGCCGCCGAAACCGGACCGGACCTCTCGATCGCCCGAATTCATTCTGCACAGACCTGGCCGGAGAAGATCGTCTTCGACACCAACGTGCGACAGATTCCGTTGACCAAAACTGTGGCGTCAACGTCAGACGCGGCGGCGCCAGTCGCGCCGGACGGTACGCGCCAGGCATTTGCCATGGCGGCGCAGCCCGCCGCGGAGCCCAGGCAGGCCAAGGCGGCCTCTCCGAACAAGCGCGTCGCGGAGCGGCATCGTCGCCGCCAGCCGTCGCCCATGGCGGCGCGCGGTCAGTTCTTCAACGAGCCCGTTGCCGCAGAATGGTGAGTGGCGCTCTGCAATTCATCGTCGGCGCTTCCCACGTGACGGGCGGGCTGCCTCTCGGTTGGGCACCGTGCCGGACAGCGAGGCTGTGCGCGCGACGCATCGCGCGATAGTCTCTGCCGCAACCTGACCAGGGAAGCGGACGAGGGAAAGATTCGTGGCGAGATTTGTAACTGTTGCGGCCGGCCAGCTTGGCCCTGTGGCGCGGACCGAGACCAGAACCGCGGTCGTGGCGCGCCTGATGGCGTTGATGCGCCAGGCGCACGCAAACGGTTGCGACCTGATCGTCTATCCCGAGCTCGCTCTGACCACGTTCTTTCCGCGCTGGTATTTCGAGGACCAGGCCGAGATCGACAGCTTCTTCGAGCGGGAGATGCCGGGGCGGGAGACGAGAGGCCTGTTCGATCTCGCGCGCGAGATCGGCATCGGATTTTACCTTGGCTATGCCGAGCTGACGGTCGAGGCCGGAATGGTCAGGCGCTACAACACCTCGATCCTGGTCGAGAAGAGCGGCGCCATCGTCGCGAGATATCGCAAGGTTCATCTGCCCGGGCATGCCGAGCACGAGCCCTGGCGCGAATTCCAGCATCTGGAAAAACGCTATTTCGAGCCCGGCGATGGTTTTGGCGTGACCGAGGCCTTTGGCGGCGTGATGGGGATGGCGATCTGCAATGACCGCCGCTGGAGCGAGACCTATCGGGTGATGGGCCTGCAGGGCGTCGAGATGGTGATGATCGGCTACAACACGCCGGTGCACAATCCGCCCGCGCCCGAGCATGACGATCTCTCGCTGTTTCACAATCATCTGGTGATGCAGGCCGGCGCCTACCAGAACGGCACCTTCGTGGTCGGCGTCGCCAAAGCGGGTGTCGAGGAGGGCGTCGACCACATCGGCGGAAGCTGCGTCATCGCGCCCTCCGGCGAGATCATCGCGCGATGCACGACCAAGAGCGACGAGATCGCGCTCGCCCGCTGCGATCTCGATCTCTGCAACTCCTACAAGCGCACCACCTTCAATTTCGACGTTCACCGTCAGCCGCAGGCCTACGGGATGATCGTCGAACGGAAGGGCGTGACCATGATGGCGGATGGAACGCCGGTGCGAACGACGGGGTGATCTCCTGTAGCCCGGGTGAGCGTAGCGATACCCGGGGCCGCTCGCGCGGCGTTCGCACCTTCCCGGATTACGCTTGCGCTCCATCCGGGCTACGGGACTTCCTGTGTCGCCCCCTGTCAGTCCGCCGCCGCTTAGAGGCGATGCTATCCCGTGCTTCGCTCGGAATTGGCCATGTCGCGGCAGTCAGGCGCAACAATCTCAAATGTCGTCCTGGCGAAGGCCAGGACCCATACCGCGAGGTCAAGCGATTTGACGCGGTATCAATCCCACCGAACGAATGTCCGCCAAACCCCTCCCTGGATAATGGGTCTTGGCCTTCGCCAGGACGACGCCTGAGCCATCAGTTTGATCCGTGATCTCATCACAACCAAGTGTCTTTATTCGGAAACAATCATTCCCTATTATCCCGCAATGCAAAAGACCGCCCGCAAATCCCAGCCGATTGCCCGTCCGCCCGGTCGTCCCCGGGAGTTCGACATGGACACCGCGCTCGACAGGGCCGTCCGCGTGTTTTCCGAGCGCGGTTATCATGCCACCTCGATCGGCGATCTCACCACGGCGATGCGGCTGGCGACCGGCAGCGTTTACAAGGCATTTCGCGACAAGCATGCGGTGTTTCTCGCCGCCTTCGAGCGCTACGTGGCTCTGCGCCAGGAGCAGACGCGTAGCGCGGCGGCGAAAGGCGCCAATGGCCGCGAGCGGCTGCGCAACATGCTGCTGTCGTATGTAGAGCATTCCCAAGGCAGCGAGGGGCGGCGCGGCTGCCTCGTGGTCGGCAGCGCCGTCGAATTGTCCGCGGTCGATCCGGTGGTCGCCGCCCTCGTCAGCGCGCGGCTGGAAACCAACGAAGGCTTCATCGCCGGCCTCATTCGCGAGGGGCAGGCCGACGGCTCTATACCCCGCCATGTCGCCGCCGATGACACCGCGCGGCTGATGATCTGCATCACGCAGGGCCTGCGCGTCGTCGGCAAGGCGCGCCTTTCGCTCGACGGCAAGCGTCTGGTCGCTGTCGCCATGAAGCTGCTCGCCTGAATTTTTTGTCATATTAGGGAACAAACGTTTCCTATAGTTCGGAGACTGTGTGAATGACGATGAATGCCACGATCGAGACCGCGCCGGATCCGGATGCAGTGTCGCAGCTCCTGACCTTCGTGCTTGCCGCGGCCTGTGGCATGGTCGCCGCCAACATCTATTACGCCCAGCCGCTGATCGCCCCGATCAGCGCCGCGCTCGGCCTGTCGCATGAAGCGGCGGGGCTGATCGTCACCATGACGCAGATCGGCTACGGCGTGGGGCTTCTCTTCATCGTGCCGCTCGGCGACTTGGTCGAGAACCGTACCCTGATCTGCTCCGTCATCACGCTCGGCGCGGCAGCCCTGCTCGCCGCGGGGTTCGCGTCCCACGCGCTGCCTTTCCTGATCGCCGCGCTGTTCATCGGGCTCGGCTCGGTCGCGGTGCAGATCATCATTCCCTATGCGGCGCATCTGGCGCCGGCAGCCATTCGCGGCCGCGTCGTCGGCAACGTCTCGACCGGCCTGATGCTCGGCATCATGCTGGCGCGGCCGGTGTCGAGTTTCGTCACGGCGATGCTGTCGTGGCACGCGGTGTTCTTCTCTTCGGCCGCGCTGATGATCGTGCTCGCAGCCGTGCTCTGGATGACGCTGCCGAAGCGTAAGCCGGTCGCGCGGATGCATTACGGCGAGTTGCTGCTGTCGATGCCGCATCTGGCGCGGACCACGCCGCTGCTGCGCCGCCGCGCGCTGTACCAGGCCAGCCTGTTCGGCGCCTTCAGCCTGTTCTGGACCGTGACGCCGCTGCTGCTCGCGAGCGAGTTCGGCTTCACCCAGAGCGGCATCGCGCTGTTCGCGCTCGCCGGTGTCGCCGGCGTGTTCGCGGCGCCGATCGCGGGGCGGCTTGCCGATCGCGGCCACAGCCGCATGGCAACACTGGTCGCGCTGCTGCTCGCGGCCGTGGGTTTCCTGATCACGCATGTCGGCGCGGCCGGATCGGTGCTGAACCTCGCCTGCCTGGTCGTGGCCGCGATCGCGATCGACATCGGCGTGCAGGGCAACGTCGTGCTCGGCTTCCGCGCGATCTTCGCGCTGGGGCATGAGCACCGCAGCCGCCTCAACGGCCTCTACATGGCGACGTTCTTCACGGCGGGCGCGGCGGGCTCGGCGGTCGGCGCCTGGGCGTTTGCGCAAGGCGGCTGGACGCACGCATCGGCCATTGGCCTCGCGTTGCCCGTCGCAGGGCTGATCTATGCGGCCACCGAGTAGCGGCCGCGGTGGTCCAGATTGCGCGATTCGGCCCGTTTACCAAGGCCGTCCGGCCGGCAATTTCCACCTCGCAGTTTCCCTGCCGCTGTAGTACTTTGGTCGCAAGCGAGCCTGGTTAACGGGCGGCAGGGGGAGGCTGATGAGGCGTGCGGGGCTGGTTGGCGTACCGCGGGTACGACCATGGTCGTGGCAGGCGTTTCTGCTTGGATTCGTCGTTGTCGCGATGTCGGCTGCGCTCCAGGGCGTCTGTGTTGCGCTCGGCGCAAAACTTTATTTCGCGGCGTTCCTACCCAGCCTGTTCGTGCTCGGCATTGTCGCGGGCGCACCGGCGGCGGCGTTCGCCGCGGTGCTTACAATTCCGCTGGTGTGGTGGGCGTTCATGCCGCCCTTCTTCGAGTTCAATTCGCTGACCAGCGCGCATGCCGATTCCATCAAGCTGTTCTGTCTGCTCGCCGTGCTGGTGATCGGCCTTGCCGATCTCTGCCGTGCGACGATGGCGATCATCAGCCGCGGCGGGTTGAAGCCGCGGAGCGAGAGCGCGGCAACGAATTCGCAATAGATCGGCCTTGCGCGGTCGCGCACGTTGCGCGCAGGCAACAGTCCGGAAACCATTCGCACGCTTGCTGTGCGGCGCTAACTTTTCGAAAAAGATTTGGCCGCAATTTCTCCCCCGGGAATGACGAGGGAGTTTTCGGACATGAACGGCCAAATCACCGGTCACGCCATCTTGGAGAACGTGCGCCGCTACCGCGGTATCGCGTCGCTCTATCGCCAGACCGCTGCATTCCGTCCGGGCCAGAGCTGGTCGCTGCTCGAGCAGGCGAAGGATTGGGAAGCGCGGGCGCTGCTGGAGTTGGAAGCCTATTTTGCCGCGCGGATGGACTACGCCGCGACGCGTGCGGCCTGATCGTTAACCATCGGCGCGGCCTTGGGCAGGCCCGCCGAGGGGCCGGTCGTCGGGTCGCGTACGGAGACCACGGGGCGATTACGGAGTTCTCTCGACGCCCGCCTGTGCTAGCAACGTCCCGACCGAGACATCCCAATTCGGCCGGGGCAAGCGATGACCACCTTTAACCGCATCTTCACGACCGAGCGCCTGCTCCAGATCATCGTCATTCTCGCGGCCACGGTCGCGATGAAGCTGATGGGCTGAAATTCGACGGGCTATCGCGCGCCGAGTTCGGGCAATTCGGGAAGATAGTTCGACCCCTCCGATCCCAAGAAATCGAACATCGCCTGCGCCGGTGGCAACAGCACCTTGTCGCTGCGGCGGATCACGTACCATTGCCGCACGATCGGCAGGCCCGCGACGTCGAGCACGATCAGCCGGCCCTCGGTGAGCTCGTGCGCCACGGTGTGGGCCGAGATGAAGGCGATGCCGAGCCCGGCGATGACAGCCTGCTTGATGGTCTCGTTGCTGCTCATCTCCATGCCGATGATCGGCTCGAGATCCGACCTCTGGAACATGCCTTCCATCAGTGTCCGCGTGCCCGAGCCGGGCTCGCGGGTGAGAAAGGTCTCGTGCACGAGGTCGGTGAGGTTGAGGCCGGAATCCTTCTCCAGCCAGTGCCCCTTGCGCGCGACGATGATGTGCGGATTGCGCCCGAGCTGACGGACGTCGACGCTGACATCGGCCGGTGGCCGACCCATCACCGCGAAATCGAGATCGTAGCCGTGCATGGCCTCGCGGATCTCCTCGCGATTGCCGACCGTGAGCTTGAGCTCGATCTTCGGATACCGCTTCGAGAATGCCGCGATCGCGTGCGGCACGAAATACTTTGCAGTCGAGACAGCGCCGAGATGCACCGTGCCGCCGGTCCGCCCCGCAAGCAGGTCGAGCGCGCCCTGGCAGTCGGCGATTGCGGCTTCGACCCGCTCGGCGAGGGTAAGCACCTCCTTGCCCGCCTCCGTCAGCAGCATGCCGTCGCCGGTCCGCTGCAGCAGCGGCAGTCCGGCGAGATCCTGAAGCTGGCGCAGTTGCTGGGTCACGGCCGGCTGCGTCAGGCCGAGTTGGGTCGATGCGGCCGTGACGCTGCCCTTGGCCGCGAGCGCCGCGAGCGAGCGAAGCTGCCGGATCGTCAGATGCCGGAGCTGTGCTGAGGCATTATAAGATAATTCTTTGGCACTCATTATGAATAGAAATTTTCCTTATTAAGCCGCCCCTGTCAATCTCATCGTTGTTGGCACTGACCGGACCGGACCTCCAGCGGGGAGGGAACTGGATACGGCACCAGCAAGGGGATGGACGCAGATGACCGGGCAACTCAGGCTGGACGACCACCTTCAGCGGTATTCCGAGACGGCGCCGCATGCGCTGGCCGTGGCGGCCGCGGTCGACGCCATCGCGGCAGCCGCGATCGAGATCGCCGATCTCATCGCGACGGGAGACCTTGCGGACGCATCGGGCCTGACCACCGGCCGTAATAGCGACGGTGACGTCCAGCGCGATCTCGACGTGCAGGCCGACGCGATCCTGCGCCGCTGCCTCGGCAAGTTGCCGATTGCGGCACTGGCGTCAGAGGAGATGCGCGAACCGCAGATCGGCGACCGCGCGGCGAAGATCTGCGTCGCGATCGATCCGCTCGACGGCTCCTCCAACATCGACATCAACATGACCGTGGGCACGATCTTCTCGATCCTGCCCGCGCCCGATGATCTCACGCTCGCCTTCCATCAGCGCGGCTCGGCGCAGCTCGCGGCGGGGTTCGTCACCTATGGTCCGCAGACCTCGCTGGTGCTGACGCTTGGCGAGGGTGTCGACATCTTCACGCTTGACCGCAAGTCCGGTTGCTTCCGTCTCGCCCGCAGCGCCGTGCAGATCTCCGAGACCTGCGAGGAGTTCGCGATCAACGCCTCGAACCGCCGGCATTGGGAACAGCCGGTGCGCGCCTTCGTCGACGAATGCCTCGCCGGTGTGGAAGGGCAGGCCAATCACAATTTCAACATGCGCTGGGTCGGCTCGCTGGTTGCCGAGGCCTATCGCATCCTCACCCGCGGTGGCGTGTTCCTCTATCCCTCCGATGCACGGCCCGGTTATGGCGACGGCCGCCTGCGCCTCGTCTACGAGGCGCACCCGATGGCTTACATCATCGAGCAGGCCGGCGGCTCGGCTTCGACCGGGCGCGAGCGCATCCTCGAACTCTCGGCGCAGAGCCTGCACCAGCGCGTGCCGCTGATCATGGGCTCGAGCAACGAGGTGCAGCGCGTCGAGGAGCTGCATTGCGATCCCTTGCTGGTCGCCAGCGTCTCCGCACCGCTGTTCGCGCGGCGCGGCTTCTTCCGGCTGTGAGCGAGGCATCCTATGTCCAGGAAGTATCCGATCATCTCCATCACCGGCTCTTCCGGCGCCGGCACCACGTCGGTCAAGAAGACCTTTGAGCAGATCTTCTTCCGCGAGAAGGTCAACGCCGCCTACATCGAAGGCGACGCTTTCCATCGCTATGACCGCGCGGAAATGCGCACGCAGATGGCGAAGGAGGCCGATCGCGGCAACAGGCATTTCAGCCATTTCAGCCCCGAGACCAACCTGTTCGAGGAGCTGGAGCGGGCGTTCCGCGACTATGGCGAGACCGGCACGGCGATGACGCGGCACTACGTCCACGATGCCGAGGAATCCGCGCTGCATGGTGCCGCACCCGGCACCTTCACCGAATGGAAACGACTGCCGGAGAGCTCCGATCTGCTGTTCTACGAAGGCCTGCACGGCGCGGTCGTCACCGACAAGGTCAACGTCGCGCGCTATGCCGACCTCAAGATCGGCGTCGTGCCCGTCATCAATCTCGAATGGATCCAGAAGCTGCATCGCGACCGCAGTGCGCGAGGCTATTCGACCGAGGCCGTCACCGACACCGTTCTGCGGCGGATGCCCGACTACATCCACTACATCTGCCCGCAATTTTCCGAAACCGACATCAACTTCCAGCGCGTGCCCACGGTGGACACCTCCAATCCATTCATCGCGCGCTGGATCCCGACGCCGGACGAATCGATGGTCGTGATCCGCTTCAAGAACCCGCGCGGCATCGACTTCCCCTATCTGCTCTCGATGCTGCCGCAAAGCTGGATGTCCCGCGCCAATTCGATCGTCTGCCCCGGCGCGAAGCTCGATCTCGCCATGCAGCTCATCCTGACGCCGCTGATCATGCAGCTGATCGAGCGCAAGCGAAACCTGAAGTGAACAAGGAGAGTATCCGATGAACATCTCCGTCCACGCTGACGCCGACCTCACGGCGGTTGCGCACAGCGATCTCGCCAATGCCGTCCGCTTTCTCGCGGTCGATGCCATCGAGACCTCGCAGTCCGGCCATCCCGGCCTGCCCATGGGCATGGCCGATGTCGCGACCGTGCTGTTCTCGCGCTTCCTGAAATTCGACTCGGCTCACCCCAATTGGCCGGACCGCGACCGCTTCGTGCTGTCGGCGGGCCATGGCTCGATGCTGCTCTATGCATTGCTCCATCTCACCGGCGGCGACCTCAACCTCGATGACATCAAGGCCTTTCGGCAATGGGGCTCGAAGACGCCGGGGCATCCGGAATATGGCCACACGCCGGGCGTCGAGACGACGACCGGTCCGCTGGGGCAGGGGATTGCGACCGCGGTGGGCATGGCCCTCGCCGAGCGCATGGCCAATGCGCGGCATGGCGATGGCCTCGTCGACCACTTTACGTATGTGATCGCCGGCGACGGCTGCCTGATGGAAGGCATCAGCCAGGAAGCGATCTCGCTCGCTGGCCATCTCGGGCTGGGCCGCCTGATCGTGCTGTTCGACGACAATGGCATCTCGATCGACGGCCCGACCTCGCTCGCGACCTCCGACGACCAGCTCGCGCGCTTCGCTGCCTCCGGCTGGTCGGTTCGCCGTGTCGACGGGCACGATCCCGAAGCAGTTGCGCAGGCGATCGCCGAGGAGCGTGAGAGCACAAGACCGTCATTGATCGCCTGCCGCACCATCATCGGCTATGGCGCGCCGGATCGTCAGGGCACCGAGAAGGCGCATGGCGCGCCGCTCGGCACCGAGCAGGCGGCAGCGGCGCGGCGAGCGCTCGGCTGGGACTATCAGCCCTTCGTGGTGCCAATCCCGATCCTGAAAGCATGGCGGATGATCGGGCAGCGCGGGCAGGTCGCGCGTCTCGCCTGGCTCGATCGCTATGAATGCGCGACGCCCGAGCAGCGCGATCTGTTTGTCGAGGGCAAGACGGTTGCCCTGCCGAACGCCTATGCCCAAGCCTCGGCGAAATTGCGCGAACGCTTTGCCACCGAGCGTCCGAAGCTTGCGACGCGGCAGGCGTCGCAACAGGTGCTCGACGGCATCGCAGGGACGATTCCCGGATTTGTCGGCGGCTCGGCGGACCTCACGCATTCGAACCTGACGCATGCCAAGGCGCAGACCCCGGTCAAGCGCGACGCGTTCGCCGGCGATTACATCCATTATGGCATCCGCGAGCACGGCATGGCGGCCGCGATGAACGGCCTCGCGCTGCACGGCGGCTTCATTCCCTATGGCGGCACCTTCCTCGCCTTCTCTGATTACAGCCGGCCGGCGATCCGCCTTGCGGCGTTGATGCGGATCCGCGTCATTCATGTGATGACCCATGACTCCATTGGTCTCGGTGAGGACGGCCCCACGCATCAACCAGTCGAGCATCTCGCAGCGCTTCGCGTCATTCCGAACCTGCTTGTGTTCCGGCCGGCCGACGCGGTTGAGACGCTGGAAGCCTGGGACTGCGCGCTCCAAGCTGAAAATCGTCCCTCCGTGCTGTGCCTGTCCCGTCAGGCCCTGCCGACCTTCCGCAGCGATGTCCGTGGAAGAAACCGCGTCGCACGCGGCGCCTATCTGATTGTTTCGCCGGACGGCGGCCGAGACGTGACGCTCATTGCAACAGGTTCGGAAGTCTCGACTGCGCTGGAAGCGGCTCGCCTGCTTGCCACCGAGCATATCCGCGCGGCCGTGGTCTCCGCACCCTGCTTCGCGTTGTTCGAGGAGCAGCCGGAGGACTACCGCGCTGCCGTGCTCGGCACTGTGCCCCGGGTGGGCATCGAGGCGGCAGTCGCCGGCGATTGGCATCGCTGGATCGGCACTGATGGCGAATTCGTCGGCATGCGCGGCTTCGGTGCCTCGGCGCCTGCACCCGTGCTCTACCGCGAATTCGGCATCACGCCGCAAAGCGTTGCGGAAGCCGCCCGGCGGGCGATGGCCCGCACAGGCAAGCAATAACAGGAGGAATTGTCGTGGCCCGTATCACCCTTCGCCAACTGCTCGACAACGCCGCCAGTCACGGTTACGCGGTGCCGGCGTTCAACATCAATAACATGGAGCAGGGTATCGCGATCATGCAGGCGGCGGCCGAGGTCGATGCGCCCGTCATCATCCAGGCTTCGCGCGGCGCGCGCAGCTATGCCGGCGACCTCATGCTCTCGCACATGATCGACGCGCTGGAGCGGACCTATCCGGACATCCCGCTCTGCATGCACCAGGACCACGGTAATGACGAGGCGACCTGCGCCTCCGCCATCGCGCATGGCTTCACCTCGGTGATGATGGACGGCTCGCTCAAGGCCGACGCCAAGACCGCGGCCGATTACGCCTACAATGTTGCGATCACCAGCCGCGTCGTCGATCTCGCGCATTGGGTCGGCGCTTCCGTTGAAGGCGAACTCGGCGTGCTCGGCTCGCTCGAGCATGGCGGCGGCGAGCAGGAGGATGGCCACGGCGTCGAAGGCACGGTCAGCCATGATCAGTTGCTGACGGATCCCGACCAGGCGGTCGACTTCGTCCGCGCCACCAAGGTCGATGCGCTCGCGATCGCGATGGGCACCTCGCACGGCGCCTACAAGTTCAGCCGCAAGCCGGACGGCGACATTCTGGCCATGCGGGTGGTCGAGGAGATTCATCGCCGGCTGCCGAACACGCATCTCGTGATGCACGGCTCTTCCTCGGTGCCGCAGCCGCTCCAGGACATGTTCAACCAGTTCGGCGGCGAGATGCCGCAGACCTGGGGCGTGCCGGTCGAGGAGATCGTCCGCGGCATCAAGAGCGGCGTGCGCAAGGTCAATATCGATACCGACTGCCGACTGGCGATGACCGCGGTGTTCCGCAAAGTTGCGGCGCAAACGCGCTCGGAGTTCGATCCACGCAAATTCCTCAAGCCGGCGATGGATGCGATGCGCGAGCTCTGCCGCGAGCGCTTCGAGCAGTTCGGGACCGCAGGACACGCCAGCCGGATCAAGGTCGTTCCCTTGAGCGAGATGGCGCGGCGCTACCGCGCCGGAGAACTCGATCCGAGCGTCGACGCCCGCGAGCCTGTCGCAGCCTAATCATTCAGAGAGAGAAGAGCAGGAGAGAGCCATGAACGCACACGCAGGAACCGTCCGCGGCAAGGAAAGATATCGATCGGGCGTGATGGAATACAAGCGCATGGGCTATTGGGAGCCTGACTATGTGCCAAAGGACACCGATGTCATCGCGCTGTTCCGCGTCACGCCGCAAGAGGGCGTCGATCCGATCGAGGCGTCGGCCGCTGTCGCCGGCGAATCCTCGACGGCGACCTGGACGGTGGTGTGGACCGATCGCCTGACCGCCGCGGAGAAGTATCGCGCAAAATGCTATCGCGTCGATCCGGTGCCGGGCACGCCGGGCTCGTATTTCGCCTACATCGCCTATGACCTCGACCTGTTCGAGCCGGGCTCGATCGCCAACCTCTCGGCCTCGATCATCGGCAACGTGTTCGGCTTCAAGCCGTTGAAAGCGCTGCGTCTGGAAGACATGCGCTTCCCCGTCGCTTATGTGAAGACGTTCCAGGGACCGGCAACCGGCATCGTGGTCGAGCGCGAGCGGCTCGACAAGTTCGGCAGGCCGCTGCTCGGCGCCACCGTCAAGCCCAAGCTCGGGCTTTCGGGCCGCAATTACGGCCGCGTGGTCTACGAGGCGCTGAAGGGCGGGCTCGACTTCACCAAGGATGACGAGAACATCAACTCGCAGCCGTTCATGCACTGGCGCGACCGCTTCCTCTATTGCATGGAGGCGGTGAACCGCGCGCAGGCGGCCTCCGGCGAGGCGAAGGGCACCTACCTGAACATCACCGCGGGAACGATGGAGGACATGTACGAGCGCGCCGAGTTCGCGAAGGAGCTCGGGTCGTGCATCGTCATGATCGACCTCGTGATCGGCTACACCGCGATCCAGTCGATGGCGAAATGGGCGCGTCGCAACGACATGATCCTGCATCTGCATCGCGCCGGTCACTCGACCTACACGCGGCAGAAGAGCCACGGCGTGTCGTTCCGTGTCATCGCCAAGTGGATGCGGCTTGCCGGCGTCGACCACATCCATGCCGGCACGGTGGTCGGCAAGCTCGAAGGTGATCCGAACACCACGCGCGGCTATTATGATGTTTGCCGCGAGGACTTCAACCCGACCAAACTCGAACACGGCCTGTTCTTCGACCAGTCCTGGGCGAGCCTGAACAAGATGATGCCGGTCGCCTCCGGCGGCATCCATGCCGGCCAGATGCACCAGCTGCTCGACCTGCTCGGCGAGGACGTCGTGCTGCAGTTCGGCGGCGGCACCATCGGCCATCCCATGGGCATCGCGGCCGGCGCGATCGCCAACCGCGTGGCGCTGGAGGCGATGATCCTCGCCCGCAACGAGGGGCGCGACTACGTCCACGAAGGTCCGGAGATCCTGGCCAGGGCGGCCGAGACCTGCACGCCGCTGAAAGCTGCGCTCGAGGTCTGGAAGGACGTGACCTTCAACTATGAATCCACCGACACGCCGGACTTCGTGCCGACCGCGCTCGAA
The DNA here is from genome assembly GCF_055811035.1 of Bradyrhizobium sp. MI1.10. Classification (NCBI taxonomy): domain Bacteria; kingdom Pseudomonadati; phylum Pseudomonadota; class Alphaproteobacteria; order Hyphomicrobiales; family Nitrobacteraceae; genus Bradyrhizobium; species Bradyrhizobium sp. MI1.10. Next base: position 145,110 of record NZ_JBVVPN010000013.1, on the reverse strand, counting down.
ACCGTTTGAGGAGATTTGACATGAAGCTGACCCAAGGCTGCTTCTCGTTCCTGCCCGATCTGACCGACGACCAGATCACCAAGCAGGTGCAGTATTGCCTGACCAACGGTTGGGCGGTGAACATCGAGTTCACCGACGATCCGCATCCCCGCAATACCTATTGGGAGATGTGGGGCCTGCCGATGTTCGATCTCCAGGACGCCGCCGGCGTGATGATGGAGCTCACCGAATGCCGCAGAGTGTATGGCGACCGCTACATCCGTCTCAGCGGCTTCGACTCCAGCCATGGCTGGGAATCGGTGCGGATCTCCTTCATCGTCAACCGCCCGCCGCAGGAGGCCGAGTTCGAGCTGGTGCGGCAGGAGGTGGGTGGACGCGCGATCCGCTACACCACCGTGCGTCGGCAGCCCGCGCACGCGCCAACCTAACTCATTCTCCTCCGCGCGGAGCACTCCCTGCTCCGTTTCCTTGGCGGATCACTGCTTCGCCGCTCCCCCGCGGCGAAGCCCTTTTCTTCGAGGTGCCGATGCTGGATGTTCCCCACGCAATGACCACTGAGCCCGGCGAGACCAGTTTCGATCTCCGCAAGGAGGCCGAAGAGGCTGGAATCACCGGCACGTTGCAGCAGCTCGAGCAGGAGCTGATCGGATTGAAGCCGGTGAAGAACCGCGTGCGCCAGATCGCGTCGCTCTTGCTGATCGAACGTATCCGGCAGCGTGCGGGACTGGCTTCGTCGCCGCCGACGCTGCACATGTCGTTCACCGGCAATCCCGGCACCGGCAAGACGACCGTCGCGTTGCGCATGGCAAAGATCCTGCACGGCCTCGGCTTCGTGCGGCGCGGGCAGGTGATCTCGGTGACGCGCGACGATCTCGTCGGCCAGTATATCGGCCACACCGCGCCGAAGACCAAGGAGATCCTGAAGAAGGCGATGGGCGGCGTGCTGTTCATCGACGAAGCCTATTATCTGCACCGTCCCGACAACGAGCGCGACTATGGCCAGGAGGCGATCGAGATTCTGCTCCAGGTGATGGAGAACCAGCGCGAGGACCTCGTCGTGATCCTTGCCGGCTATGGCGAGCGAATGACCAGCTTCTTCGCCTCCAATCCCGGCTTCCGCTCGCGCATCGCCCATCACATCGACTTTCCGGACTATGCGGAAGCCGAGCTTCTGGTCATTGCCGAATTGATGCTGAAGGAACGGGGTTATCGCCTGTCGGCGGCGGCGCGCGAAGCTTTCGAGAAATACATTGCGCTACGCCGGACCCAGCCGTTCTTCTCCAATGCGCGCTCGATCCGCAATGCCGTCGACCGCATCCGCCTGCGGCAGGCCGATCGCCTGGTATCCGATCTCGATCGCATGCTCGAGATCGCCGACCTCGAAACGATCGATCCCATGGACGTCCTGGCGAGCCGCGTGTTTAGCGGCGTTGCGGACGCGCAGGGGAGTGCGAAGCCATGACCAGAGAAATCCTCATCGCGCCGTCGATCCTGGCTGCGGATTTCGCCCGCCTCGGCGAGGAGATCACGGCGATCGACGCTGCGGGTGCCGACTGGATTCATTGCGACGTCATGGATGGGCATTTCGTTCCGAACATCAGTTATGGCGCGGACGTCATCAAGGCGATCCGGCCGCTGACGAAGAAAATATTCGACGTGCATCTCATGATCGCGCCGGCCGATCCCTATCTCGAGGCGTTCGCGAAGGCCGGCGCGGATGTCATCACGGTGCATGCCGAAGCCGGTCCGCATCTCGATCGCTCGCTCCAGGCCATCCGCGCGCTCGGTAAGAAAGCCGGTGTCAGCCTGTGTCCCGCCACTCCCGAAAGCGCGATCGAATATGTGCTCGATCGTCTCGATCTCGTCCTGGTGATGACGGTCAATCCGGGCTTTGGCGGCCAGTCCTTCCTGGAGTCCCAGCTCGAGAAGATCGGGCGTATTCGAAGCATGATCGGCGACCGGCCGATCCGGCTCGAGGTTGACGGCGGCATCACGCGCGACAATGCAGCGGCCGTGGCCGCTGCGGGTGCCGATACGCTTGTGGCGGGCTCCGCCGTGTTTCGCGGCAAGAGCAGCGCAGACTATGCCGGCAACATCGCCGCCATCCGCGCTGCTGCGGAAGCCGGCAGGGTTCCGGAGCTGCAACATAGTTCGACGCAGACGATCCGGACCGGTGAGCCCGCGCTCATCCGGTAGGCTACCGGATACAGGCGGAGCGAGCCGGTACCCGAATGGGCTGTGCCAGGGCCTGCCACTTTCCACCAGACATATTGAGTCCGCGCTGATTGGAACTTTCGGCCCAACACGCGTTTGCCTAGAATCAAACGGGTCAAGCGCGCGGCGGGCGCAGCAAATCTTTTGCACAACCGCCATCGCCCTGACGCAAATAAGGGCAATAAGCTCTATGAATGCGAGGGAGGGTCTCATGGACAACGTACGTCGCTACCGCGCGCTAGCGTCCCTCTGTCGTCAGCAGGCCGCCTACCGGCCGCTCCAGAGCTGGGAACTGCTCGGTCAGGCCGAACATTTCGAATATCTCGCCGAAGTCGAACTCAAGGCGCATTTCGACGCGTGCAATGCGCAACACGACGAGGACGGCGTCGAGGCCTCGGCGTGGGAGAGGCCCGCCGCGGCGTGACGGGCCAACCTGTTCGAATATGACCCGAACTTGCCGACGCCGGCACCGCTCAAGGACGCGGTTGTCGGCTCGAACGACAGGGCTTGTGACCGGCCCGACCTGGTCGTCCCTCGATTAATGCGACATCAGCGTCGGGACCGTCATGGCTTCCAGCATGGCGCGGGTGACGCCGCCGAGGAACCGCTCCTGCAATCGCGAATGGCCGTAGCCGCCCATGACCAGAAGATCGAGGTTCTCATCGGCTGCCAGCGACAGCATGGTCGGCTGAATGTCGGAGCGCGCCGCCGACAGGTTGACGGTGCGGGTCGACAGTCCGCGCCGGCCGAGATGCCTTGCCAGATTGCGCGTCGAGACTTCGTCGGGAACCATATCTGTTTCGTTGATCGCAATGATCACGATCTCCTCGGCGCGAGCCAGGAATGGTGCGGCGTCGCGCATGGCGCGCGCGGCGAGGCGGCTGCCATCCCAACAGATGCCGATCCGTTTCGCCTTGAACGCTCCATGGAAGGTGTAGGGCAGGAAAAGCACCGGGCCGCCCGCCTGGAACAGGATCTCGCGGGGCACATCGTTGTCGAGTGAGCCTTGCGCCGGATCCGGCTGGAGCACGATGCTGAGATCGTGCAGCCGCGCCATCTCGCCAAGCAACCCGACCGCATCCCCCGGCATCGCCCCGAGTGGGTGGCATGTGTAGGAAATGCCGGCGTTCATCGCTTCGCTCTTGAACACCGCGAGCGCCGCCTCGGCCCGCTCCACTGCGCTTTCGCGCTCCATCTCGAACACCGCCGCCACCGCAGCGCCGCCCTCCATGACGTAGGCCGCACTGGTTGCCACATAACCAACCGCGACTGCGTCGAGATGGGCGTTGAGGCCCGCTGCGAGTGAGATCGAGCCATCGATCACCGGGCGCATCGGCCGCTCGGTAGGGATGTGGACGAGAATGTCTTTGTACATGACCGCCTCCGATGGACATCATCCGGTAGCTGCAGTCTTTCACGGTGCGCAGCGCCCGCGTTGAGCTGCATCAAACGTGCAGTCTCGACTTTTGGCCGTGTCGCCGGCCCCGGCTACTTTGCCAAGATTTAATCGCGTGGACGGGACGCTGTAAGGTGGCGACCACCATGTTGGGTCCAAGGCGACTTACCCAACATGGACATATCGACATGAACGATCACGTCAATTCCGACACCACCGCGTCCCGCAAGATCCTGAGACCGCGCCGGCTCGCGCTGCTCGGCACCGTGGCCGCGCTTGGCCTGGCCGTGCTGGCGACTGCCCCCGGCTCTTCGCCGTTCAGCGCGAACTCCTTCATTGCGCCCGCCCAGGCCGCGGAGAGCGCCGCGACACCGCCGGGCTTCGGCGACCTCGTCAGCAAGGTCAAACCCGCCGTCATCTCGGTCCGGGTCAGGATCGACCAGGACAACGACAAGAGCGCGATGCTGCAACAGAACCGGATGGATTCGGACGAAGCATCGCCGTTCGACCAGTTCTCACGGCAATTCGGCTTCCGCGGCCCGGGTGGCATGGAAGGCATGCCGCGCCAGCACCGCCAGATGATCACGGGTGAGGGCTCCGGCTTCTTCATCTCCGCGGACGGCTACGCCGTGACCAACAACCACGTCGTCGATCACGCCGAGTCGGTGCAAGTGACGATGGACGACGGCACCATCTACAGCGCGAAAGTGGTCGGCACCGATCCGAAGACGGATCTCGCGCTGATCAAGGTCGAAGGCAAGAAGGATTTTCCGTTCGTCAAATTCTCCGACCAGAAGCCGCGTATCGGCGACTGGGTGGTCGCGGTCGGCAATCCCTTCGGCCTCGGTGGCACCGTGACCGCCGGCATCGTCTCGGCCAGCGGCCGCGACATCGGCAACGGTCCCTATGATGACTTCATCCAGATCGACGCGCCGATCAACAAGGGTAACTCCGGCGGCCCGGCCTTCGACATGAATGGCAACGTGATCGGCGTGAACACTGCGATCTTCTCGCCCTCCGGCGGCTCGGTCGGCATCGGCTTCGACATTCCGGCCTCGACCGCAAAGCTCGTCGTCGCACAGTTGAAGGACAAGGGCGCGGTCACACGCGGCTGGCTCGGCGTGCAGGTGCAGCCGGTGACGTCGGATATCGCCGACAGCCTCGGCCTCAAGGAGGCGCGCGGCGCGATCGTCGACAATCCGCAGGACGGCAGCCCGGCAGCGAAGGCGGGCATCGAGGCGGGCGACGTCATCACCGCCGTCAATGGCACCGCGATCAAGGATTCCCGCGATCTCGCCCGCACCATCGCCACCCTGGCGCCAGGCACGTCCGTGAAGCTCGATGTCGTCCACAAGGGCGACAACAAGACGGTGACACTGGCGCTCGGCGAGTTGCCGAACGAGCGGCAGGCTAGAGCCGACGAGGGCAAGTCGCAGCCAGATGCCGGCATGCCGCCGCGTCTCGGCCTCAGCCTGGCTCCGGCCGGGGACGTCCAGGGCGCCGGCCAAAAGGGCGTCGTCGTCACCGAAGTCGATCCGCAAGGGCCGGCCGCGCAACGCGGCATCCAGACCGGCGACGTCATCCTCAATGTGGGCGGCAAGGCCGTCGCCAATATCGGCGATGTCCGTTCGGAGCTGGCGCAGGCGAAATCGTCCGGCAAGCGCAGCGTGCTGCTGCAAGTCAGAAGCGCGCAGGCGACCCGGTTCGTGGCGGTGCCGCTCGCATAAGTCGAACGTCGATCGGCGCAACTCCAAAAAGGCGGCCTACGGGCCGCCTTTCCTGTTCGCCGTCAGGATTTCGGATGCCCGCCGATAACATTCTCGTTAACGGCAGGGAGGATGACCCGGTTCGTCCGAAAAAGCCGTGTTCGTTCATCACAATTACGGATCTCGTATGGACTCGGCGGCAATGAAGCCGCCGACGATTGCAAGCGTGGAACTTCGAACTTGCCGCCGCTGAGCCGGCCGGCAATTCGTATTTGATCGGTGCCGACATGGATCGATTGAAGCTCTCGCTGACGGCTGCGCTGCTCGTGGCGCCGTTCGTGCTGTGGGGCGGAAACGCTCTCGGGCGTGACGACGGCCGCTACGCGGACTCACCTCTCAAGCCGTGGTTCGACGGCCTGCGCAGCCATCTCGGTCCGTGCTGCTCGGATGCGGACGGGTTTGCCGTCGCCGATCCCGATTGGGACTCGCACAATGGACATTATCGCGTGCGGCTCGACGGCGAATGGGTCGAGGTACCGGACGAAGCCGTGATCACCGAGCCGAACCGGGCCGGCCGCACCATGGTATGGCCGGTGAAGACCGCGTTCGGTGTGTCGATCCGCTGCTTCATGCCGGGCAGCATGATCTGACGGAGGTCAGCGCGACCGTTTGGAGGATTTGCGCTTCGACGTTTTCTTCGAACTCTTCTTGGAAGTTTTCCGAGATGTCTTCTTTGATGTCTTCTTGGACGACTTCCGTTTTGCGGCTTTCTTCGGGACCTTCTTGCCCTTCTTGCGCGCTTTCGACAGGCCGATCGCGATCGCCTGCTTGCGGCTCTTCACGCGTCCGCCTCGACCGCCAGGTCCGCTTTTCGCGGTCCCCTTCTTGTAGCGCTTCATCTCGCCTTCGACATCGCTGCCGGAGCTGCGCGAGTAGCGGCGCTTCTTTGCCTTGCGTGCCATGCATGTTCTCCCTTGGCCTGGGAAAACAATCCGAGACAGGCATAGTTCCGAAAGCGCAAGCAACGTGGGGGGATACGCGGCCTAGCCTAGAAGGAATCCGCCAGCTCGATCTCCGCTTCCAGCACCTGAATGCGCCGCGCTGCCTCGCTGGAGGACAGATCCCGCGCATATTGCGCGGGTTGATATGCCTCTTCGCTCAGCCGTTTCAGCCGGAGGCCCTGCGCCCGCGTCATCTGCTCGGTGAGGAAAGCTTTGGCGTCGTATCTACCCTGAACCTGCATATCGCTTCTCCCTTCTGAACGTGACTTGACTATATGTTCTTATTTTGTTCTAACAAGTCATGGACAATAGAATTAATGAAATTCGACGTAAAATCAGCGCCTTGAGGTTGGAAATGGCCGATATCGAGGTGTCCGTCCGCGAACTCGTCGAGCGCGATCGCGACTGCACGGAGAAGGCCCTGGCGCAGATGGATCTGCGCCGGAAAATCAATCTGCTGATCGGCGAATGGAAGGCTGCAGGTGGCGGCGATGTCCTGCCGAATGTCCGCGATAGGATGCGCCTTCGTTCCGCGAAGGCAGCAGGTAGTCCTCTGCGCGTGGTCGCGCGCCGCTGAGAGCTTTGGGAGCGCACGGTGGAGGAAGACCCGGATGTGTACCGGATTCTAAAGCTGCGCGCCGAGATTCTCGAACTGGGCTCTGCGATCCGGCAGCTGCAACGCGAGGGGCTCGACGACGCCGCGGCCCAGCTCTTGATCGCCCGCAAGCGGGCACGGCTCGATCATCTGGTGAAATCAGATCCTGCCGGCGTTCATCCTGACATCCTGAGCATCCATCGTAGCTGAGCCTTGGCGCAACGCGACGTGCCGGGCTCGTCGATACCGCATATTGACGAAGCGGCCTGGGAAAAAGTTCGTTTGAACACCAAAGCAAAAGGCCCCGCGATCGCGGGGCCTTCATGATTTCGGGGAACACCTACTTGGTGTTGCTCATGCCGCCCTTGTTGTTCGTCATGGTGCCGCCCTGGTCGGAGCCGGGGCCGGAGCCGCCCTGACCGGAGGGATCAGCACCCTTGGAAGACTTGGTGTTGGCGCCCGTGGTGGTCTGCGACGATGACATCGAGGATCCGTGTTTTGCCTTGTGCGACTTGGCCTGCACGGCGAACGGTGCGGCGGCGAGGCCGGTTGCCAACATCACGGCAAGAGCGAGCTTGGTGGTCTTCATATGCGGGAACTCCCTGAGTTGAATTGACGCAGGCAGCCAACTGCCATTGGTCGCAGGAGTTCCGAACAAAGAAGTTCCGGTAAAGCACGCATCCTTCAAGATTGCTTGTCCTCTTCGAGGATGAATACGACCCCGGTCAGTGTTGCGCCGATCGCGAACGTCGTCACCAATGTGAGGGCGAAAACGACAACGGCCTGCCTTCCGCCGTGACTCAGCAAATTGGCGACGCCGGGATTGGACAGCACGAGCAAGAGGCTGAAAGCGAGTCCCAAGGCTGCGCCCATCATCGCGTGCGTCATCAGCTTGACGAGCCCGCTGGGAGAGATCAGGTCCGACGACTTCTTCGCGCGCATGGAACTCTATCCCAATCTCGCAAGCAACGCCTGCGACACGCGCCGGTTCCATCCGCATGAAGGAATCGTTATCGCCCGCTTCATCCGACGTTCATGCCGGGTGGGCGAGAATGACCCTGCAACACGGGAACATTCGATATGGGTAAGGTGGTCTTTCTCTATCGCTCTCTGGCTTATCGCAACGCCGCTGCGGACATCCTCCGCAAAGCGCGCAAACTGCCCCGCGGCGCGGAGCGAAGCGCGGCGCGCCGCTATGCCAAGGCGCTGCGCGATCTCGCCCAAACGGAAGCCTGGCTCGAAGGGCGGGTCGCGCGCGAACCGCAAACGACGCAGCGCAGGAAGAGTGCGGCCTCCGGTTAACCGGACGCGCGCTGCAATTCGGCGGAGCTCGCGGCTTCGAAGTTGCCGGGCGTGGTCGTCGCGGCGGTCTTGCGGACCAGCGGCACCTCGAGCCGGCACAACAGACCCTCGGCGCGCCAATCGAATCGCGCCTGCCCGCCGAGCTGGGACTCGACGCTCGCAAGCAGGCTCCGCGTACCAAAGCCGCGGGATTTCGGCGTCATGACGAGCGGGCCGCCGGATTCCTCCCAGGTGAGCGTGAGCAGCTCGTCCTCGACCTGCCAGCCGATTGCGAGCCGTCCCGTCCGCGTCGAGAGCGCGCCATACTTCGCCGAGTTGGTGAAAAGCTCGTGCAGCGCCAGCGCCAGCGTCTGGGCGGTCGCCGGCAGCAACTGAACTTCGGACCCCGCCAATTTGATCTGGCCGCCGAGGGAATAGGGCGCAAGCTCCTCGTCGATCAGCTTCGAGAGTTCGGCACCCTGCCAGCTCGACAGTGACAGGATCGTATGCACGCGCGCCAGTGCATTGATGCGTCCCTCGACGGCGCTGACATAGGCTTTGACCTCGTCGGCGCGGGTGAGGCGCACGATCGATTGTGCCAGCGCCAGCGCATTCTTGGCGCGATGATCGACTTCCCGCGCCAGCAGAGTCTGCCGTTCCTCGGCGCGCTTGCGTTCGGTGATGTCCACCGTCACGCCGCTGACGCGCATCACCCGACCACTATCGTCAACCGTGGCGGCGGCCGTGCCGACACACCAGCGCACATCGCCGTCGGGCCGCACGATGCGGAACTCCGTTTCATAGGAGCGTGTGCCCTTGTTGAATTCGGCGATCGCCTTGCGCAACTGATCGACGTCATCCGGATGCAACAGCGCCTGAACGTTGGCCGGGTTCACTTCGAAGCTCTCCGGGCCAACACCAAAGATGCGGTACTGTCCCTCGTCCCACATCCAGTCGCCGGTGATCCAGTCCCAGTCCCAGGAACCCATCTTGCCGGCGGCGATCGCCATGCTGCGCCGCTCTTCGCTCTCGCGCAGCTTTGCAGTGGAATTCTCCAGCTCGGCGGTGCGTGCGCGCACGCGGTCCTCGAGATCCTGGTTCAGCCGTTCGAGTTCGCGCGTCTTGCGATAGAGCTCTGCAAACACCTTGACCTTCGCGCGCAGCACCTCCGGCACGACCGGCACCGGGACGTAGTCGACGGCGCCCATCTCGTAGCCGCGCAGGCGGTCGATGTCGCTGACTTGAATGGCCGAGATGAAAATCATTGCGGTCTTCTGGAAGCGCGGGTGCTCACGGATCATCGCGGCGAGCTCGAAGCCGTCGAGCTCGGGCATGCAGACGTCGACCAGGATCACCGCGATCTCGGTCTTGAGCAGCACCTCGAGAGCCTCGCGACCGGACGAGGCGATCACGAGGTTCTGGCCGAGATCCTTCAGGATCACCTCATAGGCGAGCAGCTTGGCCGGCTGGTCGTCGACGAGGAGGATGTTGACCTTTTCGTGGTCCATACGGGCATCCAACTCAGCGGTGCAGCCACATGCGGATTGCAAGCAGCAATTGATCGGTGTTGACGGGTTTGGCGAGGTAGTCGGACGCGCCGGCCTCGAGGCATTTCTCGCGGTCGCCCTTCATGGCCTTGGCCGTCAACGCGATGATCGGAAGACGGGCGAAGGTCGGATTTTCACGAATGACGCCGATGGTCTGATAGCCATCCATCTGCGGCATCATGATGTCCATCAGCACGATGGCGATCTCCGGGTTGGATTCGACCAAGATCACCGCCTCGTTGCCGGTCGTGGCCGTCAGCACCTTCATGCCGCGCCGCTCCAGCACGCTCGACAGCGCGAAGATGTTGCGGGCGTCGTCGTCGACGAGCAGGGCTGTCTTGCCGATCAGGTCTTCGTCGGAACTGTTCAGCTTCTCGAGCATGCGCTGCTTCTCGACCGGCAACTCCGTGATCACGCGATGCAGGAACAGCGCGGTCTCGTCAAGCAGGCGCTCCGGCGATTCCACGCCCTTGACCACGATGCTTCGCGCCATGGTGTGGAGCTCCGCATCTTCCTCGGCTGACAGCTCGCGGCCGGTGAAGACGACGACCGGAACGTTCGACAGCGCCTCGTCGTTGCGGATCTGGTCCAGCACCTCGAAGCCGGTCATGTCGGGCAGGCGCAGGTCAAGCACGACGCAATCACAGGGGTTCTCACGCAGCATCGAGAGCGCGTCGGCGCCGGTGCCGGTCGTCACGATCTCGATGTCGTCGTGGTGCAGGAGCTCACGGATCGAGAGCTGCTCGGCCTCGTTGTCTTCGACGATCAGCAGCCGCTTGCGCCGCGGTCGCGCATATTCCTTGATCTGCGTCAGCGCGGCCGAAACGCCCTCGGTCGTCGTCGGTTTGTTGACGAAGGAGAAGGCGCCGCGCGCCAGCGCATGCTGGCGGTCCTCGTCGAGCGTGATGATCTGCACGGGGATGTGGCGGGTCAGCGGATTGTGCTTGAGCTGGCTCAACACGGTCCAGCCGAGCATATCCGGCAGGAATACGTCGAGCGACACGGCCCTCGGCTGGTACTGCTTTGCTAGCTCCAGCGCCTCCGCGCCGCGTGCGGCGACCAGCACCTTGAATCCCTTGTCGCGCGCGAGGTCGACCAGCACGCGTGCGTAGTGCGGGTCGTCCTCGACGATCAGGAGGATACTGTCGCCGGGTTCGAGGTTGAGCCGGTCGTCGGGAAGCTGCTCGATGACGCGCTGCGGTTCGGCTGTAGCGGGCTGCAGCGCCGGCGGCTGGCTTTGTTGGGGCGTCGCGCGGGGCGCGAGCGTCGGGCCGGAATATTTCAGCGGCAGGTAAAGCGTGAAGCACGAGCCTTTGCCCGGCAAGCTGCGCAGGTGGATCTCGCCGCCGAGCAGGCTTGCGAGCTCCCGGCTGATCGCAAGGCCAAGCCCGGTGCCGCCATATTTGCGGCTGGTGCCGGCATCGGCTTGCTGGAACGCCTCGAAGATCAGCTTCTGCTTCTCCAGGGGGATGCCGATGCCGGTGTCGGACACCTCGAATGCGATCACGGCCGGCGCCGAATTCAGCACGGGATGATCCGTGCCCCAGCCTCCGACCGCGGCGGCGACCTTCAGGCGCACCTCGCCTTCGGCGGTGAACTTGAAGGCGTTGGAGAGCAGGTTCTTCAAAACCTGCTGCAGGCGCTTGGAATCGGTGACGAGGCTGCGCGCGAGATTCGGATCGACGTCGATCTTGAACGACAAATTGCGGTTCTCCGCCTCGTGACGGAACGGCCGCCCGACCGTCTCGAGCAGGTTCGCGGTCAGGATTTCCTCGGCGTCGACCGTCACCGTACCGGACTCGATCTTGGAGAGATCGAGAATGTCGCTGATGAGATTGAGCAGGTCGGTGCCGGCGCCGTGGATGGTGCGGGCGAATTCGACCTGCTTGCCGGTAAGATTGCCGTCCGGATTGTCGGTGAGCTGCTGGCCGAGGATCAGGATCGAGTTCAGCGGCGTGCGCAGCTCGTGGCTCATATTGGCCAGGAATTCGGACTTGTACTTCGAGGTCAGCGCGAGCTCGGTCGCCTTTTCCTCCAGTGCGCGGCGGGCCTGCTCGATCTCCTGGTTCTTGCGCTCGACTTCGACGTTGCGCTCGGCGAGCTGCTGCGCCTTCTGTTCGAGCTGGTCATTGGTCTGCTGCAATTCGCGCTGCTGGGTCTGGAGTTCGCCGGCGAGCTGCTGCGACTGCTTGAGCAGGCCTTCGGTCTGCATTGTCGCTTCGATCGAGTTGAGCACGATGCCGATCGAGTCCGTGAGCTGCTCCAGGAAGGTCATCTGCGAGGTCGTGAAGGAGGTGAGCGAGGCGAGCTCGATGACCGCCTTGACCTGGCCTTCGAACAGCACCGGCAGCACCACGAGGTTCTTCGGCGCGACGCGAAGCAGCGCCGAATTGATCGGCACCACGTCGGGCGGAATGTCCGCAATTACGCGCGGGCGCCGGTCGAGCGCGCATTGGCCGATCAGGCCGTCGCCGAATGGCAGCACGCGCGGATACGGATAGACGCCATCGCCGGCATAGGAGGCAAGCAGCAGGAGCCGCGGATTGTCTTCGTTCTCGACCTGATAGATCACGCCGGTATGCGCGTTCACCAGCGGCGACAATTCGGTCAACAGCAGGCGACCGACGGTGGTGAGGTCGCGCTGGCCCTGAAGCATGTTGGTGAATTTCGCCAGATTGGTCTTCAGCCAGTCCTGCTCGGTGTTCACGTCCGTCGTGAGACGGAGGTTGGTGATCATCGTGTTGATGTTGTCTTTCAGCTCCGCGACCTCGCCGCGGGCGTCGACCTGGATCGACCGCGTCAGGTCGCCCTTGGTCACGGCGGTCGCCACTTCCGCGATCGCGCGCACCTGCGAGGTGAGGTTGGCCGCCAGCAAATTGACGTTGCCGGTGAGATCCTTCCAGGTGCCGGCGGCGCCGGGCACGTCGGCCTGACCGCCCAGCCGGCCCTCGACACCGACCTCGCGCGCCACCGACGTCACCTGGTCGGCGAAGGTCGCGAGCGTCTCGGTCATGTTGTTGATGGTGTCGGCGAGTGCGGCGACCTCGCCTTTCGATTTCACGGTGAGGTTCTGCTTGAGATCGCCGTTGGCGACCGCGGTCACCACCTTGACGATACCGCGGACCTGCTCGGTCAGGTTCGCCGCCATGAAGTTGACGGTGTCGGTGAGATCCTTCCAGGTGCCGGCGACGCCGGGCACCTGGGCCTGGCCGCCGAGTTCGCCTTCGGTGCCGACCTCGCGCGCAACGCGCGTGACTTCGCCGGCGAACGCATTGAGCTGGTCCACCATGGTGTTGATGGTGTTTTTGAGCTCGAGGATTTCGCCCTTCACGTCGACGGTGATCTTGCGCGACAGGTCGCCGCGCGCCACCGCGGTGGTGACTTCGGCGATGTTGCGGACCTGGGTGGTGAGGTTCGCGGCCAGCAGGTTGACGTTGTCGGTGAGGTCCTTCCAGGTGCCGCCGACGCCGGGCACGACGGCCTGGCCGCCGAGCCGCCCCTCGGTGCCGACCTCACGTGCGACGCGCGTCACTTCCGCGGCGAAGGAGCGAAGCTGCTCGACCATGGTGTTCAAGGTGTCCTTGAGCAGCAGAATTTCGCCGCGCACGTCCACCGTGATCTTCTTCGACAGGTCGCCGCCGGCGATCGCGGTCGCGACCTCGGCGATGTTGCGGACCTGCGCCGTCAGGTTCGAGGCCATGAAGTTGACGTTGTCGGTGAGATCCTTCCAGGTGCCGGCAACGCCGGGGACTTCGGCCTGGCCGCCGAGCTTGCCTTCGGTGCCGACCTCGCGCGCGACGCGCGTCACTTCACCGGCGAAGCCGTTGAGCTGGTCCACCATGGTGTTGATGGTGTTCTTCAGCTCCAAAATCTCACCACGGACGTCGACGGTGATCTTGCGCGAGAGGTCGCCGCGCGCCACGGCAGTGGTGACTTCGGCGATGTTGCGGACCTGGGCAGTGAGGTTGCCCGCCATCGAGTTGACGCTGTCGGTGAGGTCTTTCCAGGTGCCGGCGACGCCGGGCACGTTGGCCTGACCGCCGAGCCGGCCTTCGGTGCCGACCTCGCGCGCGACGCGCGTCACTTCACCGGCGAAGCGGTTGAGCTGGTCGACCATCGTGTTCAGCGTGTCCTTGAGCTGAAGGATCTCGCCGCGCACGTCCACGGTGATCTTGCGCGACAAGTCGCCGCCGGCGATCGCAGTCGCGACTTCGGCGATGTTGCGGACCTGGGCGGTGAGGTTGCCCGCCATCGAGTTGACGCTGTCGGTGAGGTCCTTCCAGGTGCCGGCGACGCCGGGCACTTCGGCCTGACCGCCGAGTTTGCCTTCGGTGCCAACTTCGCGCGCGACGCGCGTGACCTCGCCGGCGAAGGCGTTGAGCTGGTCCACCATGGTGTTGAGCGTTTCCTTCAGCTGAAGGATTTCGCCTGACACGTTGACGGTGATCTTCTTCGACAAATCACCCTTGGCGACCGCGGTCGCGACTTCGGCGATGTTGCGGACCTGGCCGGTCAGGTTCGAGGCCATCGAGTTGACGCTGTCGGTGAGATCCTTCCAGGTACCGGCGACGCCGCGCACCTGGGCCTGGCCGCCGAGCTTGCCTTCGGTGCCGACCTCGCGGGCCACGCGCGTGACTTCACCGGCGAAGGCATTGAGCTGGTCCACCATGGTGTTGATGGTGTCTTTCAGCTCCAGGATTTCGCCGCGGACATCGACCGTGATCTTTTTCGACAGATCGCCGCCCGCGACCGCGGTCGTCACCTCGGCGATGTTACGGACCTGCGCGGTGAGGTTCGAGGCCATCGAGTTGACGCTCTCGGTCAAGTCCTTCCACGTGCCCGCGACGCCTAGCACGTTGGCCTGGCCGCCGAGCCGCCCCTCGGTGCCGACCTCGCGCGCGACGCGCGTGACTTCGCCGGCGAAGGCGTTGAGCTGATCGACCATGGTGTTGAGCGTTTCCTTCAATTGAAGGATTTCGCCCGAGACGTTCACCGTGATCTTCTTCGACAGGTCGCCGCTCGCAATGGCGGTGGCGACATCGGCGATGTTGCGGACCTGCGCGGTGAGGTTCGACGCCATGAAATTGACGTTGTCGGTGAGGTCCTTCCAGGTACCGGCGACGCCCGGCACCTGGGCCTGGCCGCCGAGCTTGCCTTCGGTGCCGACCTCGCGCGCCACGCGCGTCACTTCCGAGGCGAACGAGTTGAGCTGGTCCACCATGGTGTTGATGGTGTCCTTCAGCTCCAGGATCTCGCCGCGCACGTCGACCGTGATCTTGCGCGACAGGTCGCCGCGCGCCACGGCGGTGGTGACGTTGGCGATGTTGCGCACCTGCGCGGTGAGGTTGCCGCACATCGCATTGACGCTATCGGTGAGATCCTTCCAGGTGCCGGCGACGCCTGGCACGATGGCCTGGCCGCCAAGCTTGCCGTCGGTGCCAACCTCGCGCGCCACGCGCGTCACTTCCGAGGCAAAGGAGCGGAGCTGGTCCACCATCGTGTTGATGGCTTCCTTGAGCTGAAGGATCTCGCCGCGGACGTCGACCGTGATCTTCTTCGAGAGGTCGCCGTTCGCAACCGCGATCGTCACCTCGGCGATGTTGCGAACCTGGTTCGTCAGGTTGTTCGCCATCGAGTTGACGCTCTCGGTCAGATCCTTCCAGACGCCGGTCACCTCAGGTACCTGGGCCTGGCCGCCGAGCTTGCCTTCGGTGCCGACCTCGCGCGCCACGCGCGTCACCTCGGAGGTGAACACGCCGAGCTGCTTGATCATGGTGTTGACGATCGTCGCCGACTGCAGGAATTCGCCGCGCAGGGGACGCCCATCGACGTCGAGCTTGACGGTCTGGAGCAGGTCGCCCTGCGCCACGGCCGCGACCGCGCGCGTCACCTCGCGCGTCGGCCACAGCAAATCGTCGATCAGCGTGTTGACCGAGCCTTCCATGTCGGCCCAGGAGCCGGAGGCCAGCCCAAACTTCACGCGCTGTCGCGTCTTGCCCTCGCGGCCCACGACCTGGCCGACCAGCTCGAGCTGCTGCGCCATGCGCTGATTGGCGGCGATGATGTCATTGAAAGTGTCGGCGAGCTTGCCGTCGATGCCGAGATAGTCGCCGCTCATGCGCACGGAGAAATCGCCGTTGCGCATGGCCTGCAGGGCGAGCAGCAATTCTGCCCGGGAATCGGGCTCCGACATGCCGTTGGTTTTTGGCTTTGGAACGCGACGACCGGAACGTGATGCAGATCCGGGATCGAGGTCGCTCATACTGATTCCCCCGCAGGCGTCGGCCGATTCCCTGGCGAGACGCGGTTTATCAAAATAGAGCGTCAGCCAAATTCGAAATCAAGCGCCAACGTGACGGCGCCAGGAAGTGGAACCTGCTTTGCTCAGCCCGATTAACCTAAGTGCGATCCCTCGGAATGGTTCCATCCAGTTCCAGTATTTCCGGGCCGGCCGTTTGTTTTCAGCGACTTGGTTATCTGCCTTCCGGAACGGAGCGCCGGGCGTGCCGTTAGCCCGCAGATGGAGGGAGAGCGCACATGAAAGCAGGATTTGCCGTCATCGGGACCGTGATGTTGTTGGCCGGATCGGCGTTCGCGCAGGGCGGGGCCCCCAGCGGCCGTGGGGCCGTCACCGGCGATCCCGCCGCAAGCTCCGCCACCCCACGTGCGGACACACCAACCACGGGTACGTCGACCCGGCCTAACCCCAGCGGTAGCGGCACGTCGAGTTCGGGCGGCAAGGATGACAATGGGGATGCCGGCCGCGACAGGATGCCGGAGAGCAACCGCACCGTGCGGCCGGAGAGCCAGCAAAGTCATCCCAGCGACAAGTGAACGGTCTACTTGTCTGCCATGGTGCGCTCGGCGTCCTTGACCTGCGAGCGCAACATCGGGAGTTGCTCGCGCGCGAACGCTGCAAGCGCGGCATTGTCGGGCGCCTTGAGATAGCGTTCGAGCAGGTCGATTACCGACTCATACTCGGGAATCTGTGCTGCATAGAAGCTTCTGACAAAACTCGGTCCGTCCGAAGTTTCGGGCTCGACCAGGCTCGCGCTCGCCGGCGTCGTCTTGGTGACGCGCGGTTCGGTGCCGATCGCTTCCTGAATTGGCTTCAGGGCCTTGTCGCGCCTGGCCGCTTCTTCGGCACGCAGGGTGGCGAGGTTCTTGACCTCGGCATTGCCCTTGAGGTCGGTGCTCTCCAGCAGACCCTGCTGGAAGCGGCTGAAAGTGTAGAGATCACTGATGGTCTCGGTTGCGGTCGGCGTGCGGCCGCCCGGCCTTCGCTCCCCGGTGCTGTCGGCAAGCGCTGCCGTGCTGACGAATGCCAAAACGATCGCGAGAAGAATCCGCATGGGATATCCAAGGCGGACGGCGGTCGAAAGTTCCGCAGATGTTACGATCCGGTAAGGGCGGTTGCGACGCGACGGTTCCGTCCCCAATTCATACTGATGAAACAGTCCGAGATCTTCAGGAATAACGCCGACAACTGCCTCCAGCTCGCCGAGAGGGCCGAAGGGCAGCCGGCACACAATCGTTTTCTGCGCATGGCGAATGCGTGGACGGCACTTGCCGACGAGCAGGATTGGCTCGACGGCGAGGTGCCGCCCGTTCCGGCCCGCAGGCTTCAAAAGCAGGACGCGTAACACTGTCGTTTTCGTGGATCTGCGTGTGAGACTGCTCACGGACAGCAAGCAGGGTCATTCGTAACAGTCGATCGCGTTGATTTCCTATTCCAGGAGGTTTTTGCAATGGCTCCACGTCTGGCTCTTCTTTCGCTCATCCTCGCCTTTGGCGTGTCGGTCGCGTTCGCCACCGTGACGACAGTGCGGCAGGTGCATCACGAAAATGCATCGGCCCCGGTGCACTCAGCGCACAGTTAGCAGTCCGATCTCGCGGGCCGGAACCTTCGACGCTCCGGCGCGTAAGCGCTTCGAGACAGCAAAGAGGCGAGAGCTATCATGGCCCATTCCGACCAAGGCATCATCAGAGATCAGCGCGGTGAACAGCAGCCGCGGGACAAGCAGCGCGCGCAGACCGTGCACAAGTCGGAGCCAAAGGGCTCGCCCTCTCGTGAGGCTACGCGCGATCCCAAACTGAACGACAACAGCAAGACGCCCGGCTCCGGCATGGCGCCGGATGATTCCGGCGACGCCCCGAGCGGCTAATTCCATCAGGAACGAATTCGCACGCAAAGAGTCGAGGGATTGCTTCCGGCTGTCATGCCCCGGTGATCCGGAAGCAATCTCCAAGGACGGCCCTGGCACCCCGTGCCGGGGCCGTTTGCTTGAGCATCAGGCTGGACTAATCCTCGGCGTCGCGCTGCGGATGCGGTTGCGTATGGCCGTCCGGGCCGCGCCCGAAAACCCCGAACCTGCTCGATTTGACATTAGGCCCTGCATCGACAGCGGCGGTGGCCAGGCCGAGCTTGAGGAGCTCGCGCACAGCCGCGGCTCGCGTCGGCATGCGATGTTTGAACCGGAAGTCGTCGACCGCGGCCAGTTCTTCCGGTGACAGCATGACCTGGAGCCGCTCGGCGCGAAGGTCGTTCATGATCAATCACCCAAAATGAGCAAGTTGAGTAGTTTACTCAACGAACTCATTCCACCGCGGTTCCACAAGATGCGGCTATGGCGCCAAGTTAGCCAAAAATACAACAAAATCAATAAGTTATATGATGCAAGGGCCCTTTGGCAGGTGTATGCTCCCGGCAAATGGGAGAGACCTCATGACGAGCGAAGTCACATTGCCCCGCAAACATGTCGACGAGAGCGCGGCACCCAAGCCGGTGCGCCCCAGCCATCAGAAGGTCATCGAGCAGGTCGAGCGCTGGGCCAACAGTCCGGGCCTTCAACCGCCGAGATTGCAGCCGTCAACGCATGCCAAAGCGGGCTAGCGCTTCGCAAGGGGAGAGCCCTTTGACGATGGCGAATGGGCTGATCGGTGCGATTTGCGGGAGACGATGCGAAGCTTGCGCCTGAGCCACCAGGCCAAGACCGAAACGATGGTCCAGACTATCAACGCGGCAGCGAAAGCGCCCGGAGCGCTCGCGGCCACGGTGAAATGAAAGACGGCGGCGAATGCCAGGAGACCGATGCTTCCCCAGGCGGCGCCAGCCGCGTCGAGCGCGGCGGCCTCTTGCCCGCGGCGCGTGCCGATGAGGCCGGCCTTCTCCTTGGTGCGGCGTTCATGGCTTTCGACCAGCGTGGCGCTCGCGCAGAAGATGGCGGGAAGCGCAAGGAAAAGTCCGCCGACGGACACACCGAAGCGCGCTCCCAGAACCCCCGTGAGCACGGTCGCCAGGCCACCGAGCAGGAAACGAATGCCGTATTCGTACCAGCGTGTCTGCTTGAGCGCGGAGAGCGACAGCTTGACCGGCATCAGGCCGTACCTCCGAAGCCGGCGAGCAGGCCGAAGGCGACCGCAAGCCACACGATAACAGCGAGGACGGTCGCGGGCAGCGCGGACACACGGTATCTGATCAGCAGATGGCAGACGACGACGCTGTAGCAGCCGAGCGCGACCGCGCCATAGATCATCGTCCAGCTTTCGGCCGCGGCATATCGCGGGCCGTGCTGGACGACGGCGATGCCGAGCGTCGCCAGTGCGACCGACGGTGCCGCGCCGAGCAACCCCGCAAAGCTTTTGGGTTTGAGCATATCGCCCAAGATCGCAAAGGCGGAGACGATGATGCCACCGGCGATGAAGCGCACGAGATATTCGGTCACGGCTTTTCCCGCCGATTGACTTGCTTGCGGAACGATTGCGTCAGTGTCCATGGCCGCAAGAGTCTCTCTACGGCCGCGCCAAGCGCAAAGCCTGCGACCACGTCGCTTGCCCAGTGCGCGAGCACCGCGATCCGTGTCAGCGACAGCGCGATCGCAACCGTGCGCAGCAATCGGCGCGGCGTCTTCGGCAGCAAGCCCGCCGCCGAGGCAAGAGCGCCCATATGGACCGCGTGACCGGACGGGAACGCGTCGCGCGCTCGTCCTGAGACGGGTACTCCATGCCCGTGCCCGCGTATGGTCAGCCGGTCTGGCCTGGTCTGATCGAACACGGATTTCAGGATATGCGGCAGGGCGGCCGTCGCGAGCGACACGGCCAGGACGTGGTTTGCCACGGGCCGCTGTTGCGGCTGCCGAATATGAGTATAGAGCCACCCTATTGCGGCCAGCGCGAGCAGCACGTGCTCGTCAGCGGCCCAGGTCAATGTCTGCGCCGTGTGCTCGACGCCTGAATTGGTGTGATCAGCGATCGTATCCGCGATCGCGGTGTCGATCCGGCTGGGTTTGACCTCTACCAATGCCATCGGTCTGCAAGCGTGATGTCCTTTGTGACAGTTTTGTAAAGCCCGAAGACAAAGAAGGTTCCTGGGCCCTACCTTGCGGCATCAGCCTGGGGCCGGACCAAAGCGCCGTTTACGGCTGTCCCGATCCACCAGCGGACCCATACACCTGGCCGGTCGCATAGCTCGCGTCGGCTGCGGCAAGCTGCACGTAAATGGAGGCCAGTTCGGCGGGCTGGCCGGGACGGCCGAGCGGCGTCATGCCGCCGAATTTTTCGAGCTTCTCCATCGTGGCGCCGCCGGAGACCTGGAGTGGCGTCCAGATCGGTCCCGGGGCGACGCCATTGACGCGAATGCCCTTCGGACCCAACTGCTTTGCCAGCGACTTGACGTAGTTCATCGTCGCCGCCTTGGTCTGCGCGTAGTCATAGAGATCGGGCGAGGGATCGTAAGCCTGCTCCGATGTCGTGCCAATGATGCACGAGCCGGGCTTTAAATGCGGCAGCGCCGCCTTGATGATCCAGAACGGCGCGTAGATGTTGGTCTTCATGGTCGCGTCGAAGTCTTCCGAGGAGACGTCGAGAATGGACGCACGTGTCTGCTGCCGCGCCGCGTTGCAGACGACGATGTCGAGTCCGCCGAGATCTTGGACGGCCTGCTCGACCAGCTTCTTGCAGAAAGCCTCATCCTTAAGGTCGCCGGGAATCGCGAGACCGATACGCCCTTCCTTCTTGATCAGCGCGATGACGTCCTGCGCATCCGGTTCTTCCGCCGGTAGATAGTTGATGGCGACGTCGGCGCCTTCGCGTGCATAGGCGATCGCAGCGGCGCGGCCCATACCGGAATCGCCGCCGGTGATCAGCGCTTTGCGGCCGGCGAGCCGGCCGGAGCCCTTGTAGCTGGTCTCGCCGTGATCCGGGGGCGGCTCCATCTTGCCGGCGAGGCCCGGCCAGGGCTGCGATTGCTTCTTGAACGGCGGCTTTGGAAAGCGGGTGACGGGATCGACCAGGTTCTGCTCGGCCATTTTCTGCTCGGCCATGGACGTGTCTCCTTTCGCTGTCGAAGAGGCCAGCGAAGCAGCAGCGATGGTTGCGCTCGCCGCTTGGACGACGTGCCGGCGGGATACTGAAGCCTTGTCGTGATGTGTCATGACGATCTCCGCGATCTCGCGATCTCAATGCGCGGAGAGAGGCATCGTTGCAAAACGAGAGGACGCCGACCCGCAAGCCGGCGTCCTCGGAAGATGTTTACTTGGTCTGGCCGACGCTTGGCGCCTTGCCGAGCTCCTTGGCCATGTCGAGATGGTGCTTGAGCGCCGGCAGCGTCTTGCCGGCCCAATCCTTCAGGTCGGAATTGTCGCCGCCCTTGGCGTAACGCTCGAACAGCGAGACCGCGTCCTCGTGGGCGCTGACCTGGTACGAATTGTAATCCGAGCTGAAGTCCCTGCCATTCGCGCTCTTGAGCTTGTCGAGCTTGCTCTGATGCGAGCTGTCGAGCGCTGTCGGAAGGGTCGCCTGCACCTTGCCGCCGGTGACGAGGCCCTTCAGTTCGCTGCTGGTCTTGGTGTGGTCGGTCACCATCTGCTGCGCAAAGGTCTTCTCCTGTGCGTTGCCCTTCTGCTCGGCAAGTTTGCTCGATTCGATCTCGAACATGTCGCTGATGGCGACTTCCTTGACGAAGTCGGCGGTGGCAGGCGCGACGCCGAGCGCCGAGTTGACGCCGGTTTTCTCGCCCAGCGACTGGGCGAGCGCGGGGCCTGCGAGCAGCACGCAAGCAGCTGCGATAATCATTCGTTTCATGGTCCGATCCCTCCGAATGGGCGCGCAGCCTCTCGCCGCGCGGCATTGCGCCCACCAACACGCTGCAGCGGCCGGAGTTCCTAACGGCTAATCCGTCGGTCTCCGCCCGCTGCGTGGGTTGATGGGATCCGTCGGCTTGCGCCGAAGCCGTTCGGGCAGGAACGGCTCGGTCGGCGTGGCAGTGGCCTCGGCACGCACGTCTGCATGGCGTTGTGCCCGTTCATGCGGCGTCCGGTTGTCGTTGATCTGCCGCTTCACGTCGAGGCCATCCACGGGATCGTTGACGCCGTGCTGGATATCGCGGAAATCGCTCATGCTTCACCTCATTCACTTCCAGGCAGGATTTTTTCCAACACCTGCCGCGCCGCGCCCTTGATCACTCCGCTCTCGTTGGGATCGCCCTTCATCAGCGCAAGAGAGAAGTTCTTGGCCTGCTGCAAGGTGATGTGCGGCGGCAGCGGCGGCACTTCGGGGTCGGTCTTCACCTCCAGCACCACCGGCATCTGGCTCGCGAGCGCCTGGTCCCAAGCCGAGCCTAGTAGCTGCGGGCTGTCGACGTAGATGCCGGAGAGGCCGATCAGCTCGGCAAAGCGCGAATAGGACACGTTCGGGATGCGCTGCGATGCCTCGAATTTCGGATCGCCGTTGATGACGCGCTGCTCCCAGGTCACCTGGTTGAGGTCTTCGTTGTTGAAGACGCAGACGATGAAGCGCGGATCCTTCCACTCGCGCCAATACTTCGCGGCGGTGATCAGTTCGGCCATGTTGTTCATTTGCATCGCGCCGTCGCCGACAAGGGCAATCACCGGGCGGTCGGAATGCGCGTATTTCGCGGCGAGCGCATAGGGCACCGCGGCACCCATCGAGGCGAGGCCGCCTGAGAGCGAGGCCGTCATGCCGCGGCGCATCTTCAGGTCGCGCGCGAACCAGTTGGCGCAGGAGCCGGAATCGCTGGTGACGATGGCGCGGTCGGGCAGGCGCGGAGACAGCTCCCAGGCGACGAGTTGCGGATTGACCGGTGCCGCGGGCTGATGGGCCCGATCATCCAGCGTCTTCCACCATTTCGCGACGTCGTCTTCGATGCCCTGGCGCCAGGCGCCATCGCTCTTGGGTTTCAGTCGCGGCAGCAGGGCGCGCAGCGTCTCGGCGGCGTCGCCGACCAGGCCGACCTCCATGGGAAAGCGGATCGACATCATGCTGGCGTCGATGTCGATCTGCACGCCGCACGCCGCGCCTTCCTTCGGCAGGAATTCGGCATAGGGGAACCCCGAGCCGACCATCAGCAGCGTGTCGCATTCCATCATCATGTTGTAGCTGGGTTCGGTGCCGAGCAGGCCGATCGAGCCGGTGACCCAGGGGAGATCGTCGGGGAGCGCCGCCTTGCCGAGCAGCGCTTTGGCGCAGCCGGCGGACAAGCGGTCGGCGACCGCGATCACCTCTTCGGTGGCGTGGAGCGCGCCGGCGCCGATGAGCATCGCGACCTTCTTGCCGGCGTTGAGCACCTCGGCGGCGCGGTCGAGGTCAGCGTCACGAGGCTTGATGCCTGGCGCGCTATAGCCGACGCCAGAGTGCAGGGTGCCGTGAGCGCGCGGCGGATCCTCGTACGGCTCCTCCTGGATATCGTTGGGCAGGATGATCACCGTTGGCGTGCGCCGGGCCAACGCGATTCGGATCGACCGATCGATCAGATGCCGGATTTGCGCCGGCGAGGAGGCCTGCATGACGTAGGCGCCAGCCACATCCTTGAACATCGAGACGAGATCGAGTTCCTGCTGATAGTGTCCGCCCAGCGCATTGCGTGCCTGCTGACCGACGATCGCGAGCACGGGCTGGTGATCCAGCAGGGCATCGTAGAGCCCGGTGATCAGATGCGAGGCGCCGGGGCCCGAAGTGGCGATACACACCCCCAGTTGGCCAGAGAACTTCGCATAGGCGCTCGCCATGAAAGCGGCCATCTCCTCATGCCGCGCCTGGACAAAGCCGATCTTGCCCTCAGCACGCTGAAGCGCACCGAATACGCCGTTGATGCCATCGCCGGGATAGCCAAAGAGGTGGCGCACGCCCCATTGATGCAGACGTTGAACGATGAAGTCTGAGACGGTCTGGGACATCGAGGGCGCCCTTCGTTTTCCGGTATTTGGTTTCCGGGATTTGAAGCTGAGAGAACCGCCCGTTTCCGGCGATGTTCCTCAAGTCTGACGGAACATGCCGGAACGATCGCGCACCTCTTTGGGTTGTCTCCAGACTGGCTGAGTGGAGAATTGAGATGTTGAATCAGGGTGAACTGGACCAAAACGAGATGGGTCGGTTGATCGGCAGCGACAAGGTCGAGGGAACATCGGTCTACGGCGCCGATCGCAACAAAATCGGCTCGATCGAACGCGTGATGATCGACAAGATCAGCGGCAAGGTGTCCTACGCCGTGCTCGGCTTCGGCGGATTTCTGGGCCTCGGCAACGACCATTATCCGCTGCCCTGGCAGTCGCTGAAATACGACACGGAGCTCGGCGGTTACGTCACGGGCATCACCACCAAGGAACTGGAAGGCGCGCCGAAATATGGCGAGCGGAGTGATTGGAACTGGGGGGATGACGCCGCGGTTCGCGGCATCAACTCCTATTATGGCGTCCCCTTCGCGTAAGGTTTCCACCGAAAGGAAGCTCGATGAGCAAGGAACGGCCTAACGACGATCCCCGGCAGCAGAGCGACTGGGGTTCGCACAAGCAGACGGACAAGCCCTGGAAAGGCACTCCGGAAAAAGAGCAGGGATCGGACGAGGTGAAGCCCGATCTCGAGAAATGGCACGCGACGAAGACACACTGAGACAAGGTGCCGTTCCCATGAGTCATCGAGGCGAGCGCGGCATCCAGTGTGCCGCGCTCGCTTTTGGGCAGGGCGTTCACGAACGCGATGGTGCTCGCAACAAGGGGAACCATGATCAGGAGTTGCAGTTGGGCTCGCGTCGCGTGAGCCGGCTTTGGCGGCTCTGCCGCCAGTTTAATCCCGAGAAAGGTGTTTACCGTGGATGCTCAGACACGGGAGCGTGGACCGTCCGCGGAGCAGCCGCAGAGGGCGAAGGAAGCTCCGAAGACATCTCCTGATCAGGCCCACGACGCCAAGGATTCGAAGCCGGCGAAGGCGCCGTCGCTGCAAGATCGGCTTCGCGAGCATTGGCTGGTGGCAAGCGTTGGCGCCATCGTCTTGCTCGCAGCTCTGATCGGCGGATTGCTCTATTGGCTCCAGATACGCCACTATGAATCCACCGACGATGCCTTCGTCGCCGCGCGCAGCTTTTCCGTGGCCTCCAAGGTCGGCGGCTACGTGACCGACATCCCGGTGACGGACAACCAGCATGTCAACGCCGGGGACCTTCTCGCCAAGATCGACGAGCGCGACTATCGGATCGCCATCGATCAGGCCAATGCGCAAGTCGCGGTCGCCAAGGCGAACATCGCCAATGTCCAGGCGCAGATCGTTTCGCAGCAGGAGCAGATCAAGCAGGCGGAGGCGCAGCTCGAACAGGCCCAGGCCCAGCTTCAGTTCTCGCAGGAAGAATTCGCGCGCGCCCAGGATCTGGTCGAGAAGGGCGCCGGCACCGTGCAGCGCCAGCAGCAGACCCGCTCCGATCTTCAGGCGCAGCAGGCCAACACCGAGCGCGCGAAGACCGCGGTGACGGCCGCGCAAGTCGGCATCAAGACGCTGCAAGCGCAGCTTGAGGGCGCCCGGGCGCAGCTCGAGCAGTCGCAGGCGCAGGTCGATCAGGCCAAGCTGAACCTGCAATATACCAGCGTCGTTGCGGCGCAGTCCGGCCGCGTCGTCAAGCTCAGCGGCGCCAAGGGCACTTTCGTCACAGCGGGACAGAGCCTGATGATGTTCGTGCCTGACGAGGTCTGGATCGTCGCCAACTACAAGGAGACGCAGCTCAACGACATGCGGCCGGGCCAGCCGGTCGAGATCCGCATCGACGCCTATCCCGGGCGCAAGCTGACCGGCCATGTCGAGTCGGTGCAGCCGGGCTCCGGCACTGCGTTCAGCCTGTTGCCCGCGGAGAACGCCACCGGAAATTACGTCAAGGTGGTGCAGCGCGTGCCTGTGAAGATCGTGGTCGACAGCTGGCCGGCCGATTTGCCCGTCGGTCCCGGCATGTCGGTCGTGCCCTGGACCAGGGTGCGATGACCGACACGGCGCAAGGCGGCGCGTCCGCGGGCGGCTGGTCGCCGGAGCGCTCGGCGGCCGGCGGTCATAATCCTTATCTCATTGCGTTCGTCGTCTCGATCGCGACCTTCATGGAGGTGCTCGACACCACCATTGCCAATGTCGCCTTGCGCCACATCGCCGGTGGGCTTGCCGTCGGCATCGACGAGAGCACCTACGTCATCACCAGCTATCTCGTCGCCAACGCCATCGTGCTGTCGATCTCGGGCTGGCTGTCGACCGTGATCGGCCGCAAGCGCTTCTACATGATCTGCGTTGCGGTTTTCACAATCTCCTCGCTCTTGTGCGGCTTTGCCTGGAATTTGCAGGCGCTGGTGCTGTTTCGAATCCTTCAGGGCCTTGGCGGCGGCGGCATGGCGACCAGCGAGCAGGCGATCCTCGCCGACTCCTTCCCGCCGCACAAGCGCGGCCAGGCTTTCGCAATCTATGGCGTCGCCGTCGTGGTCGCGCCCGTGGTCGGTCCGACGCTCGGCGGCTGGATCACCGACACCTACACCTGGCACTGGGTGTTCCTGATCAACGTCCCCATGGGATTGCTGTCGCTGTTCCTGGTCGGCACGCTGGTCAAGGAGCCCTCGGGGGCGGAGGAGGAGAGGGAGAAGCTGCTGAGCAAGGGCCTGCGCGTCGACTATGTCGGCTTCCTGCTAGTCGCGATCGGGCTCGGCTCGCTCGAATACGTGCTCGACGAAGGCCAGCGCAACGACTGGTTCGGCTCGAACATGATCGTGTTCTTCGCGGTGCTTTCGGCCGTGTCACTGCTTGCGCTGATCCCGTGGGAGCTGACGCGCGAGGATCCCATCGTCGATCTCCGCCTGCTCGGCCGCCGCCAGTTCGCCGCCTGCTTCCTGGTCATGCTTGCGACCGGCGCGGTGCTGATCTCGACGACGCAGCTTTTGCCGCAACTGCTCCAGAGCGATTTGAACTACACCGCCATGCTGGCGGGTCTTGCGTTGTCACCGGGCGGAATCGCGACCCTGGTGCTGATGCCGGTGGTGGGCCGTCTCGTCAGCAGCGTGCAGCCGAAATACCTCATCATGCTCGGCGCCACCATCGTCGCGTTCTCGATGTGGCATCTCACGGGCCTCACCGGCGACATCACCTACGGCTACGCCGCGATGTCGCGCATCTTCCTGGCGCTCGGTCTGCCTTTCCTGTTCCTGCCGGTCACGACCGCGTCCTATGACGGCGTGCCGCCGGACAAGACCAACCAGGCCTCGGCGCTGATCAACGTCGCCCGCAATATCGGCGGCTCCATGGGCGTTGCGCTGGCGCAGACAATCCTGGCGCAGCGCCAGCAATTCCATCAGAGCCGTCTGATCGAGCACGCCGCGCCGTCGGACCTCGGCTACCAGCAAGCTATCGAGACGATGACCCGCTTCTTCCAGGCTCAGGGCTCGAATGCGAGCGATGCGGCTGCGCAGGCGGTCGCCTGGGTCGGCCGCACCTTGCAGCAGCAGGTCGATTTGCTCGCTTATATCGACGTGTTCTGGACGCTCGCGGTCATCGCGGTGCTGATGATCCCGACCGCCGCGGTGCTGCGCCCGATCAACCTGGGCGCCCCCGCGCGGGGGCATTGAGGCAACAGCCGCTCGGCTCGAAATGGAGAGAGAAAGGGTGACCGCGGCGCAAATGTCCGGCTAGACTGGTCCGAACGTCAAGCAAATGCCCGGGAGGTAATTTAAGTGAAGACCGCGATCACCGAACTGTTCGGCATCGAGCACCCCATCATCCAGGGCGGCATGCATTTCGTCGGCTTTGCCGAGCTGGCGGCTGCCGTCTCCAATGCCGGCGGGCTCGGCATCATCACCGGTCTCACGCAGAAGACGCCGGAGCTGCTGGCAAAAGAGATCGCGCGTTGCCGCGACATGACCGACAAGCCGTTCGGCGTGAACCTCACTTTCCTGCCGACCTTCGCCGCGCCGCCTTATCCGGAATACATCGCGGCCATCGTCGAAGGCGGCATCAAGTCCGTGGAGACCGCCGGCCGCAGCCCGGAAGCCTACATGCCCGCGCTGAAGGCCGCCGGGATCAAGGTCATCCACAAATGCACGTCGGTGCGCCACTCGCTGAAGGCCGAGCGCATCGGATGCGACGCCGTCAGCGTCGACGGCTTTGAGTGCGGCGGCCATCCCGGCGAGGACGACATTCCCAACATGATCCTGTTGCCGCGCGCGGCGGAGGAATTGAAGATTCCGTTCGTCGCGTCCGGCGGCATGGCCGACGGCCGCAGCCTCGTCGCGGCGCTGTCGCTGGGGGCGGCCGGCATGAACATGGGCACGCGCTTCATCGCCACCAAGGAAGCGCCGGTGCATCAGAACGTCAAGAACGCGCTGGTCGCCGCGACCGAACTCGACACCCGCCTGATCATGCGGAGCCTGCGCAACACCGAGCGCGTGCTGAAGAACGCCAATGTCGACCGCCTGCTCGAGATCGAACGCGAGAAGGGCGACAAGCTGAAGATCGACGACATCCACGACCAGGTCGCGGGCGTTTATCCCAGGATCATGTTGGACGGGCAGATGGACGCGGGCGCGTGGAGCTGCGGCATGGTCGCAGGCCTCATCCACGACATCCCCACTTGCAAGGAACTCGTCGACAGGATCATGGCTGAGGCGGAAACCATCATCCGTACCCGTCTAATGGGGTTTCTTGAAGAGACGGGTGCACCGCGAAAGGTCGCCTGACACCGCCAAACTTCTTAACCACGGCGGCAGTTGACCGCTGGAATTGCGCGCGACGCCTCCTAAATAGAGGTAAATTACCTCTTAACAATCGATTTCAGGAGGCGTCCGTGATTATGAAGAGCGCTCCTTTTGCAATGGCCGTTGTCCTCGTGCTCGCATGGGCCGGCGTCGCGCGCGCTGACGACTACAAGCCCGACGAATATCTCGGCCTCGATCTTTCGAAGGCGGTGTTGTCGCCGAAGCGGCTGGGGCCCGAAACCCAGTTCGCGCCGGTCGCGCTGGAGGCGCGCGGCGGCAACGAGGCGCAGGCGCGCGCCGAGCCGGTCGACGTGCCGAAGAGGGTCGCCGCCGAACGCGTGCGCGTGTCGGAGCCGAAGGTTGCGCACGCCAAGCCCGCGCACCCGCGCGGCGCGGCGCGCACCAAGCTCGCGCATCGTCACGGCAATCCGCTCGACGCGCAGGCGATGGACACCCGCATCCAGACCTGGCCGTGCCGCAGCGGCGGCATCTGCAACTGGAAGCATTAGGTCAGTTCCGAGCGTCATCCGCACGTCGTAAAACCGTAGGCCCGCAGTCAAGAAACCGTAAGCCGGGGGTCAAACGACGCAGGCACCTTCCGTCGCTAGTCGACGAAGGTTTCCTGAATGGTAGCGCTCCGCGCCTCGCGCGCCTGGACCCGGCGGCAATTCCTGGTCCGTTCCACCTCGAGCCTCACCGTTGCCGCGCTCGCAACGCCACATCTCAGCCGCGCCGCTGATCGTCCGCAGCTCGCAGGCGGCATCCAGTCCGGCGACGTCTCGGATGGCTCCGCGGTGATCTGGGCGCGCGCCGACCGGCCGGCGCGGATGCGGGTGGACTATTCGACCGTGGAGAGCTTCAAGACGATCATTGCGTCGGCTTCGCGCGATGCGTCGCCCGATGCCGACTTTACCTCGAAAGTGCTGCTGAACGATCTGCCGCCCGGGCAGGACATCTTCTATCGTGTGCGCTTCGACGACATCGCGACCGGCATCGCCGGCGAAAGCCGCGTCGGCCACTTCCGCACTGCGCCGGCTGCCGGCCGGTCGATCTCGTTCCTGTGGTCCGGCGACACCGCGGGGCAGGGCTGGGGCATCGACACATCGCGCGGCGGCTATCGCAGCTATCGCACCATGCTCGACAATCGCCCGGACTTCTTCATCCACTCCGGCGATCACATTTACGCCGACTGCACGATCCCCTCCGAGCAGAAGCTGCCGAACGGCGAGATATGGCGCAACGTCGTGACCGAGGAGAAATCCGAGGTCGCGCACACGCTGGCGCAGTTCCGCGGCAATTACAAATACAACCATCTCGACGAGCACTTCCGCGCCTTCCATGCCGAAGTGCCGATGTTTGCACAATGGGATGACCACGAGGTCACCAACGATTGGTCGCCGACCGGTAGCTATGACGCCGCCGGCCATGAGGATGACGGCACCCCGCGCCTGGTCGCGCGCGCCCGCCGCGCCTTCTTCGACTTCATGCCGATCCGCGACATCGGCGCGCGAAAGGGGCGGGTCTATCGCAAGATCGCCTATGGTCCGCTGCTCGACGTCTTCATGATCGACATGCGCAGCTATCGCGACGAGAGCTGGAACAAGGGTGATGATCACCGCGGCTGGATCCTGGGCGCCGAACAGCTTGCCTGGCTGAAGCGTGAGCTCGCGGCCTCGCGCGCGACCTGGAAGGTGATCGCGGCCGATCTGCCGATCGGCCTGGTCAGTCTCGATGCGGTTGCACTGGGGAATGGACCGCCCGACCGGCGTGAGCACGAGATCGCCGATCTTCTCGCGTCCATCAAGCGCGCCGGAATTCGCAACATCGTCTGGCTCACCGCCGACATGCATTACACCGCCGCGCATTACTACGATCCGAACAGGGCGCAATTCCAGGAGTTCGAACCGTTCTGGGAGTTCGTCTCGGGACCCTTGCATGCCGGCACCTGGAGCCCGGGCGAGCTCGACGATACCTTTGGTCCGGCCGCGATGTATCAGAACGGGTGCAGCGAGGCGCAGGGCGAAAACCTCGCGCCCTGTTTCGGACTGCAGTTCTTCGGCAAGGTCGACATCGATGGCCGGACCGGTGTCATGACCGTAACGCTGAAGGACGTCGACAACCGCGACCTCTGGTCGGTCGATATCGTGCCGCAGCCGCAGGCGCGTCCAGCCGTGGTGGCGCAGCATTCGTAAGTCGCTAACCCGATCTTGATTGGCCGCCGTGCGCCTGCGGCGCTATGCTGTCCATTCCCGCCACCTCTTTTCCATCCCCGAAGAGTCTGCTCACGCAGCATCGCTGCTGGCCTCCGGCGGGCTGAACGATGTCAGGAGCCTTTTTCATGGACAATCTCAAGACACAGGGCATCAGCATGCCCAAGCTCGGCCTCGGGACCTTCCGCATGCAGGGCGATGCCTGCCGCGCGGCGGTCGAGAGCGCGCTGTCGATCGGCTATCGCCATATCGATACCGCCGAAATGTACGCCAACGAGGAAGCCATCGGTGAGGCGCTTGCCGCAGCTAGCGTGCCGCGCAGCGAACTGCACGTCACGACGAAAGTCTGGCACGAGAATTTGGCGCCGGACGCGATCCGCCGCGCCTTCGACGCCAGTCTGAAAAAGCTCAGGCTCGACCACGTCGACCTCTACCTCGTGCACTGGCCGTCCAAGGCGGCGGACTGGGGCGCGGTGTTCGAGACCTTGATGACGCTGAAGCAGGAGGGGCGCACGCGGGCGATCGGCGTCGCCAATTTCACCACGGCGCTGCTCAAGATCGCGGTCGAGGACATCAAGGCGCCGATCGCGTGCAATCAGATCGAATACCACGCCATGCTCGATCAATCGAAGGTGCTGGCCTATCTCAACACCAAGTCGATCCCGCTGGTCGCCT
Organism: Bradyrhizobium sp. MI1.10; assembly: GCF_055811035.1. Classification (NCBI taxonomy): domain Bacteria; kingdom Pseudomonadati; phylum Pseudomonadota; class Alphaproteobacteria; order Hyphomicrobiales; family Nitrobacteraceae; genus Bradyrhizobium; species Bradyrhizobium sp. MI1.10. The sequence goes on along the minus strand of NZ_JBVVPN010000013.1, from coordinate 113,487 downwards.
ATTGCCCGCTGGCGCAGGGACGCGTCGCGTCAGATGAGGTGCTGGCCGAGATCGGAGCCAAGCACAATGCAACCGCTGCGCAGGTCGCGCTGAAATGGCTGCTCGACCAGGACGGTATCGCCGCGATACCGAAGGCGTCGCGGCGAGAGAGCCAGCAGGCCAATCTGGACGCGCTGAAGATCACGCTCGACGATGCCGACCGCAACAAGATCGCCGCGCTGCCGAAGGACAGACGCTGCGTCAATCCCGGTTTCGCACCGGCGTGGGACTGAGAGTCGTCGCTGAGCGCACCGTCTCTCTCCGCGTGCACATTTGTCAGTTTGAATTCGCCGAGGAATACCCCTCATCCGGCGCTTCGCGCCACCTTCTCCCACAAGGGGAGAAGGAAGAAAGAACGAAGAAATGGCCCCGTGAGGGGCCATTTCCATATTGCGTTGCGCATTAGTCCCAATGGTGACGGTGGCCACGCTTGATCACGACGACGCGGTCGCGATTGTGCCAGCCGCGATGCCAACCGTGATCGCGATGCATGCCGTATTCGGCGCGGGCGCCATACATGCCGTGATGATGACCTCCGCGCTTGATCACCACCGTCTCCGCGCTGGCGAGCGTCGGCAGTGCAACCGCGAGCGCGCCGACAGCGGCAAGCACATAACCAAACTTCTTCATGATGTCCTCCTCCAATGGAATGCAAATCTAAACGGCGCATTCGCGGGAACGTTCCGGAGGAATCGCAGGAGAATTCTGAACGCCTGTTCAGGTGGGTTAATCGCAGCGCTGTTGTGCAGGCGTTGGCGCGCCGGTCGCGACGTATTTGCCGTCCCTGATCGTGTACTCGCCGCGCTCGCTGCGATTGTAGACCGCGCGCAAGCTGCCTTGCTTCGAAAGGAGCAGGCCAAACTCGCGCGTCTGCTGCAGCAAGGGGAAGTACACCATCACATTGAGCAGGCCGTCGGCGTTGACCATCGCCGATACCACTTCGTTTTCGTCTTTGGCCTCGCCGAAATTGCGCCGGTACATCACCCTTCCGTCCTTCCGGATCTCGTAAATCAAGAGCGCGCCCTTGTCGCGGTCGGGCCGGGCCGCGCAGTCGACCGCCCATGAGCCGAGCAGGCCCCATTGCTCGACGGTCGTCGCAAGCGATTCGGCACCGGCCGCGGGCGTGAACGCAACCCACAGCACTGCTGCCGCAATCCAGCGGCTCAAACAACTCGTCATGTCCTGATGAGCCCCACCTCCGAATAATTCCGAAGTGTAGCATCCCACGCGCGATCGTCCACGCTGACCGCCATTCGCGCGCGAACTTGATCCGCGTCAATGAGGCCGGCCGCTTCCGGAGTAGGATGGCGTTCCCGAAGGCGAAATTGGATAGACCGATGCTGAATCAAGTCAGGGATTTCGCAGGCGAGGTGCTGCCGGGGAGCTGTGCCGTGCCGCCTTATTCCGAGACCGCGTTTCTGGCCGAGCTGGGCGACCGCTTGAAGTCCTCACGCATGCGCTGCGTCCTATCGCGCCGGGAGCTGGCCCGCCGCTCCGGGATTTCCGAGCGCTACATCGCTCAGATCGAGGCCGGCAAGGGCAACGTCTCGATCGTGCTGCTGCTGCGGCTGGCCTCCGCGATCCACGGCAGCCAGCCCCAGATCGTCTGAAGGCTCAGGCCCGCTTCTCCACATTGGCGCTGCGGGCCGGCACGCCGAACTCCTTGCGGCAGATCTCGGCCAGCACGGCGACGCCCTCGCGGATCTGCTGATGCGAGGGGCTCGCAAAGCACAGCCGCAGTCGCGATCTGGAGTGGTTTTTGTCAGTCGACCATTCCGGCCCCGGATTGATCGATACGCCGGCGGCAAGCGCGGCCTGATACAGCTTCAGCGTATCGACCTGATCGGGCAGCTTCACCCAAAGGAAGATGCCGCCCTTCGGCTCCTCGAATTCGGCGGCCGTCCCGAACTGCTCGTTGACGGCCTCCATCAGCGTGTCGAGCTTGGTGCGCAGTGCCTTCGTCAGCGCCGGCACGTGGGTCGAGAAATGCGGCTTGCAATAGGCGGCGAGCACCATCTGCTCCAGTGCGCCGGAGCCGGCGTCCGTCTTCAGCGCCAGCATCCGCGACATCACATCCCAGGGCGCGACGATGAAGCCGACGCGCAGCGCGGGCGCGATCGACTTCGAGAACGAGCCGATATGGATCACGCCGCCGTTCCGGCTCATCGCATGGATCGCCGGCGGCCGCTGTCCTGACCAGACCAGATCGGCATAGCAATCGTCTTCGAAGATGGGCACGCCGTAGTCTGCCGACAGCCGCAACAGCTCCGTGCGGCGGCCCTCCGGCATGATGCTGCCGGTCGGGTTCTGCACGGTCGGAATGGTGTAGATGTACTTCGGCCGGATGCCGCGGCCCTTGAGGTCGGCAAGCATCGTGGCCAGCACGTCCATGCGCATGCCGTCCTTGTCGAGGGGGATGCCAACCACATTGACCCCGAGCCGCGCCAAACGGGTCAGCGAGCCCTGATAGCTATCCTGCTCGAAGATCACGGTATCGCCGCGCGTCAGCAGCGTGGCGTTGACGAGGTCGAGCGCCTGCAGCGAGCCGGAGACGATCAGGAGATCGTCGACCGTGCAGTTGATGCCGGCATCGCGCTTGAGTTTCGTCACCAGGAATTCGCGCAAGGGCAGATAGCCCTGGGGACCATGGGCCAGCCCGTAAGTGGCGAGCGAGCGGCCTTCGCGTTGCAGAGCCATGTTGGCCGCCTCGATCAGATGATCGAGCGGCAGCTGCTCGGAATCGTTGTTGCCGCCGACAAAACTGTATTTGGCGAGACCCGTCCAGCGCGCAGAGGGGGCCGGCAGCCCTGCGGGAAACAGGGGCGCAAAATCGAAGCTGGACGTCATGGGAGCGTTCCTCGTTGTTTTCTTGTTGAGCCAGCCGGCGTTGCGCCGGCCATGCCTATTTCTTTTGCCAGCGTCCGGTGGGACAGACGGCCTTATTTCTTGCCGACCGTCCGGGTCGGACGGCCCTGGCTGATGAAAGCGTAATGCGCATTGGCGACGCCGCCAACCATCAAGGCCTCGACGGCAGGCTCGGCGATCTCGCTTGTTGCGGCCCAATCGACGAGGAAATTGGCTCCCGTCCCGCCGCGTACGTCGTCGGTCGGAATGAAGATCGAGACGGTGGCGAGGGGCTTCAACGCGACGGGTGCCTTCAGATAGCTCTCGACCTGCTTGCCTGAGGTATCGAAATAGCCGATGCGTTTGACCACCAGTGCTTGCGTCTCGGAGGCGTTGTGCACGCTCAGGGTCACGGAGAAGTCGACGCGCAGCTTGCCCTGGCTCATCGCGACGCTGGAATAGGCGGGCACGTAGAACCCGCCGGAGACGGCGAGTTCTTCCTTCGGCAGCGCGGTGAGGGAATCGGCAAAGCTTTGTTCGATATTGACCTTGGATTGAGCGTCTGCGGGGATGGAGGAGGCGAGGGGGCATAGCAGCATTGCAATGGCGAGCCCCATCCGCATGTGACGAATTGCTCGCTTGCCGCGCCGCACTCGATCACTAGGGTGCGGCAAAACGGACCAATCTGGCATGCACGAGCTCATTCGCGACATCACTCTCTGTATCCTGTTTGCCTGGATGCTGGGCTTGCTTGCCCACTTCTCCAGGCAGCCGCTGATCCTGGCCTATCTTATCGCCGGCTTCTGCATTGGTCCATTTGGCGCCGGCTGGGTCAAGTCGCAGGAATCGATCAGCGTCATCTCCGAGCTCGGCCTGATCTTCATGCTGTTCATGATCGGCCTGGAGATCGACCTGAAGAAGATCGTGCGGGCCGGAAAGGTCATCCTGTTCGCGGCGGGCGGCCAGCTCCTCGGCGGCTGTCTGCTCGGGGTGCTGTTCTTCGTCGGCATCGGCCTGTCGCTCGGCGGCGGGCAGTTCGATGCTGTTTACCTCTGCGTCGCCTGCGCGCTGTCGAGCACCGTCATCATCGTCAAGGTGCTCTACGAGAAGCGCGAGCTCGACACGCTGCCGGGCCGCATCACCCTCGGCCTGCTGGTGCTCCAGGACATCTTCGCCATCCTGTTCCTGGCGGTGCAGCCGAGCCTTGCCAATCTGGAAATCAGCGTCATCCTGCTCTCGATCGGCCGGGTCGCGGTGCTGGTCGCCGCCGCCCTGCTGGTGAGCCGCTACGTGCTGCCGCGTCTGTTTCACCAGATCGCCCGCCGCCCCGAGCTGATCCTGCTCGGCGCGCTCGCCTGGTGCTTCCTGGTCGCCGAGACAGCCGAGCGGCTGTCGCTGTCCCGCGAGATGGGCGCCCTGATCGCCGGCGTCTCGCTCTCGACCTTTCCCTACGCGCTCGACGTCACGGCTAAGGTCACGACGCTACGCGATTTCTTCATCACGCTGTTCTTCGTCGCGCTCGGCATGACCATTCCCGTGCCCGGGCTCTCCGTGATCGGGCTTGCCCTGATGATCGCGGCGTTCACGGTGGTGAGCCGCCTCGTCACCACTTTCGCCCCGCTCTATCTGATGAAGCAGGGCCTGCGCGCTAGCCTGTTGCCGGCCCTGAATCTCGCGCAGATCTCCGAGTTCTCGCTGGTGGTGATCCAGACCGGCGTCGCCGACCACCACATCGCAGCCCAGACGGCGAATGCGGCCTCCTTCGCCTTCGTGGTGCTGGCCGTGCTCTCGACCTTCGTGATGACCCGCAGCGACGAGATCACCCGCTGGGCGATCGGCCCCCTCAAGCGGATCGGCCTGCGCGATCTCGACCACGGCAACGGCCATGGCGAGGAAGGGCACGAAGGCCATGGCGAGGCGCGCCGCATCGTCATCCTCGGCTTTTTCCGTGCGGCGAGCGCGCTGCTGGCCGAGATCGAACGGCAGGCCCCGGTGCTGCTCGAGCAGATCACCGTGATCGACTTCAACCCCAATGTGTACCAGACGCTGCTTTCGCGCGGCCTGCACGTGATCTATGGCGATATCAGCAGCGCCGACACGCTGCTCCATGCTGGCGTCGGCAAGTCCGAGATGATCATCCTCAGCGTACCGGATGCGCTTCTGAAGGGTGCCAGCAACGAGAAGCTGGTCCGCCACGTTCGCACCCTCAACCCGACCGCCATGATCGTTGCCACGGCCGATCTGTTGTCGGATGTAGGCGAACTCTACGCGGCCGGCGCCAGCTATGTCACCGTGACCCGGCTCAGCGACGCTCATGAGTTGTTCACCGTGATCGAGGCCGCCCAAGCCGGCCTGTTGGCCGACAAGCGTGCCGAGCTCGATCAGCGGCTCGGCGAGCGGCGCGAAGTGCTGCCCTGACCGCGCCCGGCCGGCTTCTCACTGGGCTTTTCCGCGCCCATATCCCTGGTATGCCCGTGCAAGCCGCCCGCCGGGCAGGGCTGCGGTCCGGCATATGTGGTTGCGCCGGGGACACTAGCGCCCCGGGCCAAGTCCGGCTAAGCCTCCGGGCCATAACCGATAGAGATTGGGAAATGCCGGATAACGTCCAGGAAGTCTTGCAGGCCTTTGCCCGGGGTGAGCTCGTGGTCGTCACCGACGACGATGACCGCGAGGGTGAGGGCGATCTGATCGTCGCCGCCTCGTTCTGCACCGCGGAGAAGATGGCGTTCATCATCCGCCACACCTCCGGCATCGTTTGCGCGCCGATCACCACCGAAGATGCGCGCCGCCTGCGGCTCGATCCGATGGTGGCCCACAACGATTCCGCGCACACCACCGCATTCACGGTTTCGATCGACTACAAGCCCGACGGCGGCACCGGCATCTCGGCCGAGGAGCGCGCCTCGTGCTGCCGCGCGCTGTCCAATCCCAACGCCGGCGCCAACGATTTCGCCCGTCCCGGCCATATCTTCCCGCTGATCGCCAAGGATGGCGGCGTGCTGCTGCGCTCCGGCCATACCGAGGCCGCGGTCGATCTGTGCAAGCTCTCCGGCCTGCCGCCGGTCGGCGTCATCAGCGAGTTGATGAACGACGACGGCAGCGTGATGAAGGGCGAGCAGGTCGCCCGCTTCGCCGCCCAGCACAAGCTCAAGCACGTCACCATCGCCGACATGATCGCCTACCGCCAGGTTCGCGAGAAGCTGATCGAGCGGGTCTCGACCTTCGTCACCGAGAGCCCGATCGGGCCGCTGCAGGGCTATGCCTACCGCTCGCCGTTCGATTCCATCGCCCACGTCGCCTTCGTCTACAACGGCGTCGGCGACGGCAAGAACGTCCTGACACGCTTCCACAAGCCGAACATCGTCAAGGACATCTTCACCGGCCACAAGCGCATGGCGGCGGTGCTCGAGCACTTCAAGAAATCCGGCCGTGGCGTTCTGGTCTATCTGCGCGACGGTGCGGCCGGTGTCCCCGTGGCGCCGCTGCCCGATGAGAGCGCGACCGAGGCCGACCGCAACCGCCAGTGGCGTGAAGTCGGCGTCGGTGCGCAGATCCTGCGCGATCTCGGCGTCACCTCGATCCGGCATCTCACCTCCTCGGTGCACGACTACAAGGGCCTTTCGGGCTTCGGCATCGAGATCGTCGCCAACGAGCAGCTCGAAAGCTAGCGCTGTCATCTCAGGGTGCGCGAAGCGCATCCCCCGGGGGGCGCGAAGCGCATCCCCCGAGGTGAGCCTCGCTCGTCCCCGGGATTCACGCAGACCCGATCATCTGCAACGCAATTGCACTTGTTGCCGCGGCGCTTTACGTTGTCGGGCAAATTTTGACGGAACCAGACGAAAGGACGTTTCATGACCGCGCGCCCTCAGGCCAAGGACAAGCCGGCTTCGGCTTCTTTCCAATGGGACGATCCGTTCCTGCTCGACGAGCAGCTCACCGAAGACGAGCGCATGGTGCGCGACACCGCGCGCGCCTACGCCCAGGACAAGCTGCTGCCGCGCGTTGCCAAGGCCTATCTCGAAGAGAAGACAGATCGCGAGATCTTCAACGAGATGGGCGAGCTCGGCCTGATCGGCATCACGTTGCCGGAGGAATATGGCTGCGCCAATGCAGGCTATGTCGCCTATGGTCTGGTCGCGCGCGAGATCGAGCGGGTCGATTCCGGCTACCGCTCGATGAACTCGGTACAGTCCTCGCTGGTGATGTATCCGATCTACGCCTATGGCGACGAGAACCAGCGCAAGAAGTACCTGCCGAAGCTCGCCAGCGGCGAGTGGGTCGGCTGCTTCGGGCTGACCGAGCCTGACGCCGGCTCCGATCCGGCCGGCATGAAAACCCGCGCCGAGAAAGTTTCGGACGGCTATCGCCTGACCGGCAGCAAGATGTGGATCTCGAACGCGCCGATCGCCGACGTGTTCGTGGTCTGGGCCAAGTCGGCCGCGCACGACAACCAGATCCGCGGCTTCGTGCTGGAGAAGGGCATGAAGGGCCTGTCGGCACCGAAGATCGGCGGCAAGCTGTCGCTTCGCGCCTCCATCACCGGCGAGGTCGTGATGGACGGCGTCGTGGTTCCGGAAGACGCGCTGCTGCCCAACGTCTCCGGCCTGAAGGGCCCGTTCGGCTGCCTCAACCGCGCCCGCTACGGCATTTCCTGGGGCGTGCTCGGCGCGGCCGAGGACTGCATGCACCGCGCCCGCCAGTACACGCTCGACCGCAAGCAGTTCGGCAAGCCGCTGGCTGCGACCCAGCTCGTGCAGAAGAAGCTCGCGGACATGCAGACCGAGATCGCGCTGGGCCTTCAGGGCTCGCTTCGCGTCGGCCGCCTGATGGACGAGGGCAAGTTCGCGCCCGAGATGATCTCGATCATGAAGCGCAACAATTGCGGCAAGGCCCTCGACATCGCCCGCGTCGCGCGCGACATGCACGGCGGCAACGGCATCTCGATCGAGTATCACGTGATGCGCCACGTCCATAACCTCGAGACCGTCAACACCTACGAGGGCACCCACGACGTCCACGCCCTGATCCTGGGCCGCGCGATCACGGGTATTCAGGCGTTTTTCTGAGCGCCATGTGTTCCATGGCAGTTGCCTTGCTCCGCTGTCATCGTCCGCCTTGTGCGCATTGCGCACTGGGGCGGACGATCCAGTATCCCAGAGACCTCGTCTTCGTCTCGACCGCCGCGGCGTACTGGATACCCCGCTTTCGCGGGGTATGACGGCAGAGAGTTTGGCTACAGGAAGTCCCATGTCCGACAATGACGACGTCCCGTTCAACCGCGACTTTCCGCTGAAGCCCGGCATCGTCGAGGAAGTCCGCCCCGGCGTGCGGCGGGTGCTCTGTAACAATCCGAGCCCGTTCACTTTCACCGGCACGGTCAGCTACATCGTGGGCCGGGGCAACGTCGCGATCATCGATCCCGGTCCGGACGACGAGGCGCATGCGGCGGCGCTGCTTGATGCTGTCGGCGGCGAGACGGTGAGCCATATCTTCGTCACCCACACCCACCGCGACCATTCGCCGAACACCGCGCGGATCAAGCAAGCGACCGGCGCGCCTGTTTACGCCGAGGGCCCGCACCGCGCCTCGCGCCCGCGTTTCGAGAGCGAGAAGCACAACCCGGAATCCGGCGCCGACCGCGACTTCGCGCCCGATATCAGGATCGGCCATGGCGACGTCGTCGAAGGAGACGGCTGGCGGCTCGAGGCCGTGGCGACACCCGGCCATACCGCCAATCACCTCGCGTTCGCCTGGCCCGAGCGGAAGTTCAACTTCGTCGGCGATCACGTGATGGGATGGTCGACCTCGATCGTGGCGCCGCCCGACGGCTCGATGATCGACTACATGGAATCGCTGGATCGCCTCGCCGCGCGCGAGGAGGATGTGTATTTCTCCGGTCACGGTCCCGAAATTCCCGACGGTCCGCGCTTCGTGCGTTTCCTGATCCGTCACCGCAAGGCGCGCGAGGCCTCTATCCTGCACCGCCTGGCCAAGGGCGAGACCGACATCCCGACCATGGTCCGGGCGATCTATATCGGCATCGATCCGAGGCTCACCACGGCAGCGGGTTATTCCGTGCTGGCGCATCTGGAGGATCTGGTCGCCCGCGGCGTGGTGGCGACGGACGGCGATCCCGTGATTGGCGGGACCTATCGGATGGCGAACTAGTCCCTCGTCATTCCGGGGCGCGCGTTAGCGCGAACCCGGAATCACAGAATCCTACTTCTTCACCGTCTTGGCCGGCGCCTTCGGCGGCGCCACCGGCGTCTTCTTCACCGGCTTGAGTGCGTCGGCATCGGCGGCGGTGTTGAGATCGTCGATGAATTTCTTCACACGCGCGGCGTTGCTGCCGAGGTCGCTCTCGAAATAGCGCGAGGCGGAGCGGATATCGACGCGGGAATCCTCGCCGTCGGGCACGACGCGGATCGCGATGTCCTCGCGGAACCCCATGATCGGCGAGCGCGCCACCGCCTCGATGCGGCCGATGCGGCGCGGCGGCTGCGGCGCGCGCTCGTCGATGACAAGCCATTTGCGCTTGTTGACGAGCTGAAGCGCGATCGCATAGGCGCGGTCGACTGAAATCTCGAGCTCGATCGGCTCGATATCGGGATAGAATTGACGCTGCTGCTCGGCCGAATAGAGGCCGGCATACACCGCGGTATTGGCACCATCGCCGGTGCGCAGGCGGGCCAGTGCGTCGAAGCGCGGCGGGTCGATCGGGTCGGTGGTGATGTCGTGGATCGCCGGCAGCTTGCGGTATTGCAGGCCGAGATAAGCTGGATAGGCGAGGATCGCGCCGTCGATCAGGAAGGCAAGCAGGATGCGCGCCATGCCGCGCGAGCCGTTCTGCCAGATCGCAGCGAAGCCGGCGAGCCCGAACAGGATCGAGAGCGCCGCAATCCCGAGCCCGCCGAAGAAGGTCGCGAGTGCCGGCTTCATCTCCAGGAAGCCGAACCGGACGATGATGATCGAGACCACCACCGCCACCACTGCGAACACGGCCAGATTGCGCGCCCAGCTCGCGAGGCTGGACACGGGCTCCGACTGATAGGGAGCGGAAAACCTGCGGGCCATCGGGTGAGCTCTGCCGGGGTCTTAGGGACGGTGCCGGCCGATCTGGCACGACGATGGGCCGTTGAGACCACGGCCCGCGGGCAAATTCAAGCGTTCCGCAGAAGGCTGCATCGTCATGGCCGAGCTTGACCCGGCCATGACGGTGGTGGCCGCCTACGCCGCCGCGTTCGGGAAGCGGTACTCCCTAAACTGGTCGCGCAGCGCGGTCTTCAGGATCTTGCCCGTCGCCGTATGCGGGATGCCTTCGACGAAGGCAACGTCGTCGGGCATCCACCATTTGGCGATCTTGCCGTCCATGAACTTCAGGATGTCCTCGCGGCTGGCCTGCTGGCCCTGCTTCAGCTGCACGATCAGCAGCGGACGCTCGTCCCATTTGGGGTGGAACACGCCGATCACGGCGGCTTCCGCCACTGCGGGATGACCGACTGCGAGGTTTTCCAGCTCGATCGAGGAGATCCATTCGCCGCCGGACTTGATCACGTCCTTGGAACGGTCGGTGATCCGCATATAGCCGGCCTCGTCGATGGTCGCGACGTCGCCGGTGTCGAAGAAGCCGTCCTCGTCGAGGATGTCAGTGTCGACCCGGTAATAGGCCTTGGCGACGGCCGGGCCGGCGACCTTGAGGCGGCCGAAGGTCGTGCCGTCCCACGGCAGTTCCTTGCCGGCATCGTCGGTGATCTTCATCTCGACGGCGAACGGCGCGTAGCCCTGCATCTGCAGCACGTCGAGCCGTGCCTCGCCCGTCGCATTCTGGAACGGCGGCTTCAGCGCCGCGACGCTGCCGATCGGGCTCATCTCGGTCATGCCCCAGGCGTGGCGGACGTTCGAGCCCATGTCGAGGAAGGCCTTGATCATCGAGCGCGGCATCGCCGAGCCGCCGCAGATCACCATCTTCAGGTCCGGCAGTTTCAGATTGTTCGCGGTCATGTGCTGGAGCAGCATCAGCCACACCGTGGGCACGCCGGCGGTATGCGTCACCCTCTCGGTCGAGAGCAGCTCATACACCGAGGCGCCGTCGAGCTTGGCGCCGGGCATCACGAGCTTGGTGCCCTGCGAAGGCGCGGAGAAGGCGATGCCCCAGCTGTTGGCGTGGAAGAGCGGCACCACGGGAAGCATGGTCTCGGAGGCGCTGGTGCCGAGCGCATCGACATTGTTGGCCATCAGCGCGTGCAGCACGTTGGAGCGATGCGAATACAGCACGCCCTTGGGGTCGCCGGTGGTGCCTGATGTGTAGCACATCGCGGCCGCCGTGTTCTCGTCAAAGTCCTTCCATTTAAACTTGCCGTCGGCCTCCGCAATCCAGTCCTCGTAGGCGACCACGTTCTTCAGCGTCGTCTGCGGCATGTGCGCCTTGTCGGTGAGCACGACGTAGCGTTCCACGCTTGTCAGCTTGTCGGCGATCTTCTCCAGGACCGGAATGAACGTGATGTCGGTCATCACGATGCGGTCCTGCGCATGGTTGATGATCCAGGCGATCTGCTCGGGGAAAAGGCGGGGATTGACGGTATGGCAGATGGCGCCGATCCCCATGATGCCGTACCAGACCTCGAGATGGCGCCAGGTGTTCCAGGCGATCGTTGCGACACGGTCGCCGAGCTTGATGCCGTCGCGCTCCAGCATCTGCGAGACCTTGAGCGCCCGCTTGTGGATATCGGCATAGGTGGTGCGATGGATCGGTCCCTCGACCGAGCGCGTCACAACCTCCTGCTTGCCATGAATCTTGGCGGCGTGTTCGATGATCCGGTGGCAGAGCAGGGGCCAGTCTTGCATCAAACCAAGCATTCGGTCGTTCCTCCGAGAAGCCGCTGGGCGGATTGTCGCTCTCAGCGTTGGGCCAAAGAATTGTCATGAGTTTTAGCCTGCCCGCCTTTCGCCGCAAATGGTCTTGTCGCGGCTATATGTCCGTCGGCGCGGCCATGGTTACCGTCGCGCTCGGGCTCGCGGATCGGGCTGAGGCGCGCAAATATGGGTCCCCGCTGGACATCTTTGGTATTGCTGCACCACGGCCGCGCGCGACGGTTCGTTCTACCAATATCTCCGGCAGGATCCCGCTCCCAAGGCCTCGCCCCGAGGAGGCCCCCAAGGCATCGGCCAAGGCGTCGGACGAGGCTCCTCCGGAGACCGGCGGCAAGCCTTCAGCGGAAACGCCGTCTCCCGGCAAGCCTTCCGTGGACAAACCTGGCAGCACCAAGCCCGCCGAGGAGGCCCCCCCGCCCGAGAAGCAGGCCTCGGCGTGCCGTCTCGCGCTGACCGAGGAGATCGCTATCGCGCCCTCGATCCCGGATATCCGCGGCCCCGGCGCCTGCGGCGGTGAGGATCTGGTGCGGCTCGAAGCCATCGTGCTGCCGGACAAGCGCAAAGTGGCGGTCAAGCCGGCGGCGATCCTCCGCTGCACCATGGCGTCCGCGATCGCCGATTGGGTGCGCAAGGACGTGGTGCCCTTGGCCGCGAGCCTCGGCTCGACCATCAGCGATCTCGACAATTTCGACAGCTTCGAGTGCCGCGGCCGCAACCGCGTTGCCGGCGCCATGCTGTCCGAGCACGGCAAGGCCAACGCGATCGATGTCCGCGCCATCAAGCTCGCTAACGGGCAGTCGATCGGCCTGACCGACCGCACCATGTCGCGCGAGGTGCGCGAGCGCGTGCTGCATTCGGTCTGCTCGCGCTTTTCGACCGTGCTCGGCCCCGGCTCGGATTGGTACCATGAGGACCATATCCATCTCGACCTCGCGCAGCGGCGCAACGACTACCGGATCTGCCAGTGGAACGTCTGGGATCCCCTGCCGCAGGTCGCCCCGCTGCTGCCCGCGGAACGGCCCGAGGAGGCGCCGCCGCGTGAGGTCGCGGCCAAACCTGAAGCGAAGCCCGAGGCCAAGCCCGAGACGAAGCAAAGCGTTGATGACGAGGCGGCGGAGGCATCTCCCGCGCCTGCGGACAAGTCGGGGGCCGAGGGCCACAAAGCCCAGCCGCACAAGCCGGCAACAAAAAAGCGCCGGTGAAACCGGCGCTTTTGAATGTCAGAGATCAGGAGGCAATCAGTAGCTGCCCGCCTGGCCAGTTCCGCCGCCGCCGAGCGCAAGGCGCGAATTGTACGGCGAGTCGCCATGCTTCGGTTCGAGCACCACGACGATGGTGCCGACCTTGACGCGGCCATAGAGGTCGATCGCGTCCTCGTTGGTCAGGCGGATGCAGCCCGACGAGATTGAGGCGCCGATATATTCCGGCTGATTTGTGCCGTGAATGCGGAACAATGTGTCCTTGCCGCCCGAATACAGATACATCGCCCGCGAACCCATCGGATTGTCCGGACCGGGGGCGACGAAGGTGGGCACGCCCAGGCGCGAAATCTCGCCGGGGGTCGGGTGCCAGGCCGGCCATTCGGTCATGCTGCCGACCTTGGCAATGCCGGACCAGGCCATGGCTTCTTCACCGACGGTGATGCCGTAGCGGATCGCCTTGCCGCCATCCAGGACGTAGTAGAGGTAATGGTTGTCGGAATCGACCACGATCGAGCCGGGCGATTCCTTGCGGTGGTACTCGACGATGGCGCGGCGGAACGGCTCTGCGACCGGGGTGTTCTCGTACCGAACCTTGGCAAGGAGTTCCTTGTCCTTCGGCTTGAATGCCTTGGTGTCGGTCGCTTCAAAATGCGTGGCCTGCATGCAGCCCGACAGCATCAGGCCAGCGGCCAAAATACCCAGCGTAACTTTCAGCAACGACATGATTTGGTTCCAATCGACAACAACAAGCTTTCGTGGGGCTTGAGCAGGCCCAATTCCACGATTCCGTTGGCCCCATTATCGTTGAAATCTGCCACAATTCCAGCCTTACGAAGCTTCTCCCGCGCTGCAAGACCTTACCTGTGGCTTTTCTGCCGCAAGTTTTGCGGGCCCGAGTCGGTTTCTGGGCAAAACGGGCACATCTGTCGATTCCGTGCCACAGTTGGGCCACGGCGCCGCCACAAATGCAAACGCTCCGTTAATGTGCTTGTCATCATCAACTTGTCAGAATCGCGCTAAGGGCTGTCAGTCTATCGCAGGCCCCTCCTGGAGTTGTGCATGTTTTCTGTGTTTGTTCCCTCCGAGTCCTCCCTCAAGAAGGCCATCGTCGAGGATCTCGCGGCAGTACCGGAGCATGCGGTCTGGATCGACCTGGTCAACCCGACCGCGGCCGAGGACAAAGCCGTCGAGAAGCTCTCGGGGATCGCAATCCCGACCCGGGAGGACATGCAGGAGATCGAGATCTCGAGCCGCCTCTATATGGAGAACGGCGCGCGCTACATGACCGCGACGCTGATGTGCCACTCCGATACCGACATGCCCCGAACCACGGCGGTGACCTTCATTCTCGGCGACCACCGCCTGGTGACGGTGCGCTATGACCAGCCCAAGCCCTTTGCGCTGGTCGAGGCCAAGCTGGCCCGTTCCTGCACGCCGGCCATCACCGGCGAGATGGTGCTGATGGAACTGCTCGATGCCGTGATCGACCGCTGCGCCGACATCCTGGAGCGCTGCGGCGCCGAGATCGACCAGGTCTCGCATGACATCTTCGAGCCGGAGAGCGAGCGCCACGGTCATGCCAAGCAATATTCGCAAATCCTGATCTCGATCGGCCGCAAGGGCGACCTGACCTCCAAGGTTCGCGAGAGCCTGGTCTCGATCGGCCGTGTCGTCGCCTTCCTCTCGGCGGTGGTGGAGGGCGTGAAATGGTCGAAGGACATGCGCGAGCAGCTCAAGACCATGCAGCGCGACGTCGTCTCGCTGACCGATCATGCCTCCTATCTTTCTAGCAAGATCACCTTCGTGCTCGACGCCATGCTCGGCGTCGTCAATCTCGAGCAGAACAACATCATCAAGCTGTTTTCGGTCATGGCGGTTGTCCTGATGCCGCCGACGCTGATCGCCTCGATCTACGGCATGAACTTCAAGTCGATGCCGGAACTCGAATGGGCGCACGGCTATCCGTTCGCGCTGGTGCTGATGCTGATTGCGGCGATCGTTCCGTACTGGATCTTCAAGTGGAAGAAGTGGCTGTAATAGCTACCGAGACCTTACGCGGGACGCAGAGACACAGTGTCTGGTGTCGCAGAATAGAGCGGGATTGCGGCCGCACGGCGATGTGTGCTCGCCGCCCCAATTCCTCCGGTAAAATTTGAGCGGTGGGCTGAACGTTTACGCGAAACTTGTCTGCGATAAGGAGCAGGTAAGCCGCGAGGAACAGCCATGGTTGAAAAACACATAACGACGCCCCCCAACGTCATCGATCTGGCGAGCTATCGCCACGTCGTGACGAGCGGCAAGGCGTCGTCGATGTCGGCACGCATGTGCCGACACTGTGGTGCTCCGCTGCTCGACGGTGAGAACGACGACGATTGTTCGACTGCAATCAGCACGGCCGCTCCGCAGCCACGCGAGAGGTCACGTCGGATTCGACTCGATTGAGGAACGGAAGCCAAGGGCGATCCAGGTCTTGCGGCGGCGTTGTCTGGATCGCCTTGCTCCCGCCCTTCGGCAAATCAGCTAGCGCTTCACGATCTGCGCCGTCGAGACGATGGTCTCGGCCACGACCCCGTTGCCGCTGAAAGAAGCCAGGTGCTCCCGGACGTCGCGTAGCATCGCCTCGACATTGTCGCCCAGCGCATCTGGTGATGACGACGAATAGGTCAGCGTGCGCCGCGTCAGGTCCTCCACGCCAACTACGTGGCTGGTCTCGACCGTGACGAGTTCGGTGGGCTGAAAGGCGCTGCCGCGAAAGAACGCCGGCAAGTCGCGATGGGTGCGCGTGCCCCTGCCTGCCTCCTCCCAGAGCTTGGCCGGCGACCAGCGGCGGCGTACGTCGTTGTAGCCATCGAGCCACGGGTTTCTGCCGTCGGTGACCGAGAACGAGGCGCAGATCAGAATTGCGCCACCGCGCGCAACCAGCCGATCGAGCCGTGCAAGCGTCGGCTCACGATCCATCCAATGCAGCGCGCGGCCGATCGTCACGACGTCGAAGCTGATGTCGGGGCTGAGCGTCTCGACCTTGCCTTCGATCAGCGTGAGTGCGTGGCCTGCGCTCGCAGCCGCGCGTCGCGCCGCATCGAGCATGGCAGGTTCTGGGTCGACGCCCACGATGCGGCCGACATAGGGCGCAAAGCCGAGCGCCAGCAGCCCAGGTCCGGTGCCGAGGTCGATCAAGCTGCTTTGCGTGGAGAGGCCGAGCTTTTCCGCGACGCTGCGAAAGAATTCGCTCGGGTACGGCGGTCGCAAATGCTTGTAAAGTGCCGCAGTGCTAGCGAACCGACCCATGCTTCGCCTACACGTGCTGGCCGCCGTTGATGTGGATCTCGGCGCCGTTGACGTAAGAACTGGTGTCCGTACACAGCACGTAGATGATCTTGGCGACCTCGTCGGGCGTGCCGAGCCGGTGCATCGGGATCTGCTGGTCGACGATCTTCTCGGTGCCCGGCGACAGGATCGAGGTGTCGATCTCGCCCGGCGCGATCGCATTGACGCGCACGCCGACGCGGCCGAAGTCGGAGGCCATCTCGCGCGTCAGGGATGCCAGCGCGGCCTTCGAGGTGGCGTAGGCGGCGCCTGCGAAGGGATGCACGCGCGAGCCCGCGATCGAAGTGACGTTCACGACAGAGCCCTTGGCCGTCTTCAGTTCCTCGAGCAGCCCGCGCGCCATCATGATCGGCGCGAAGAAGTTGACGTTGAACACATGCGTCCAGGTGTCGAGGTCGGTGTCGATCGAGCCGAGCCTGGAGCCGCCGGCGCCCTTCGGTGAGATCGCGGCATTGTTGACCAGCGCATGCAGCATCCCGCCTTCGAGACGGTCGCGGATGTCGGAGATTGCGCGGGTGGTATCGGCGGGCGTGGCGAGGTCGACCTGGATATGGTCCTCAGGGCCTGCATCCCACGGACAATCCTCCGGGAACGGATGTCGCGAGCAGGTGATCACGCGCCAGCCGGCCGAGGAGAAACGGATCACGGTGGCATGGCCGATGCCGCGGCTCGCCCCGGTCAGGAGCAGCGTGCGGCGCGGCGCGTTGGAAGGCTGCGGCATGAAGGTCTTTCAGGTTGGAGCATGATCCGGACCCGGAGGGCCGCGTTAGCGCAAAGCGTGCAGCGGTTTTCCGAAGGGATCATGCTCGAACAAAATACTAAGGATACATCCGCGTCTTGGACCATTTCTGGCCGGCCGCGTCACGGCGAAATTCGATGCGGTCGTGCAGGCGGAATGGGCGGTCATGCCAGAATTCGATACGCGACGGCGTGATGCGCCAGCCGCTCCAGCCCGGCGGCCGCGGCACCTCGCCGATCATGTGCTTGGCGGCGACCTTGGCGATCGCCTGCTCGAAGGCGAAGCGGCTCTCCAGCTCCTGCGACTGCTTGCTCGCCCAGGCACCGATCTGCGCCTGTTTCGGGCGGGTGGCGAAATAGGCGTCGGCTTCGGCCTCGGTCACCGGCGTCACGTTGCCGCGGATGCGGACCTGCCGGCGCAGCGACTTCCAGTGAAAAAGTAACGCCGCCTTAGGATTTGCGGCGAGTTCGCGGCCCTTCTGGCTGGCGATGTGGCTGTAGAAGACGAAACCATCGGTATCGAAGCCCTTCATCAGCACCATGCGCACATCCGGCAGGCCATCGGGATCGACGGTTGCGAGCGCCATGGCGTTCGGATCGTTCGGCTCGCTCTTGATGGCTTCGTTCATCCAGGCCTCGAACAGCGCAAACGGCTCGTCGGCGGCGGTGAAATCACCGGATGTTAAGGGTGTCTGGTGTTTCATCGAGGTCGTGTCGGTCATGTCTGGGGTCCGAGTTGCGTCCTGCGGTCCAAAACGCGCTGTTGTCTGCTACCGCCCTATATAGGGTATGGGGACGCGTTGGCCTATCGGCGATCCGGCCGTCCGGCTTCGTCATGACGATCATTCTGATCGGGCTCGGCACCGGCGGTTGCAGCTTCTCCCGCAACGACAAGAGCGCCTACGCCAAGGCCGAGGACAGCGACCTCACCGGCTCGATCGCAATGCCGGCCAGGGCGGCGGCACCGACCGAGACCGATCTCGCCTTCGCCCGCAACGCCGCCTCCGACGTCCTCAGCAAGAACGACAAGGATTCCAGCCAGCATTGGGAGAATCCGGAAACCGGGGCGCGCGGTTCGGTCACTCCGATCGCGCAATCCTATGCCGCCGAGGACGGCCGCAAGTGCCGCGACTTCCTGGCGAGCTACGTCAACGGCAGCACCGAAAGCTGGCTCCAGGGCGCGGGCTGCCAAAGCAGCCGTGGCAGTTGGGAGATTCATACGCTAAAGCCGTGGCGGAGCTAGGAATCGCTTCACCAGGCTAGTTGCAAAAATACCACTCGCCCCCCACATGAGGCTCAGTTGGGGGCGGGGAGCCCTTTGAACAATTCGATTTCTTGAAGGAGACGTGACGGATGCGCGACCCCTATGAGGTCTTGGGGGTGCCGCGGAGCGCCAACGCTGCCGCGATCAAGAGCGCCTATCGCAAGCTTGCTAAGAAGCACCATCCTGACAGCAACAAGAACGACCCGAAGGCGGCCGAGCGCTTCGCTGAGCTCAATTCGGCCAACGAGATCCTCGGCGACGAGGACAAGCGCAAGCAATTCGACCGCGGCGAGATCGACGCCGACGGCAAGCCGCGCTTCCAGGGCTTTCCCGGCGGCGGCGGGCCGCGCGGTCGCGCGGGCCCCGGCGGGTTCGAGAGCTATACGTTCCGCGGTGGCGGCGCGGGCCCTGGTCCGGGCGGCGGCGCGTTCGAGGACATCCTCAACAGCATGTTCGGCGGTGGGCCGCGTCCGCGCCCCGGGGCCGGCGGCGGTGCCCAGTTCGAATTCGACACCGGCGGGATCGGGCTCGATCTCGACGTCAATGTCGCCATGACCGTCTCGCTGGAGGAGGCGGTCAAGGGCGGCGAGAAGCGAGTCCGGCTGCCGAATGGCAAGGAACTCAATGTCAAGGTTCCGTCCGGCGTGACCGAGGGCCAGCAGATCCGATTGCGGGGACAGGGCGAGAGCGCTCAGGGCCACCCGCCGGGCGATCTCCTGATCACGATCAGCATCGCGCCGCATCCGTTCTTCAAGATCGAGGGCGCCGATCTCAGGATTGACCTGCCGGTCACGCTTTATGAGGCGGTGCTTGGCGGCAAGGTCCGCGTGCCCACTCTCGGCAATGCCGTGGAGCTTTCGGTCCCGCAAAACACCTCTAGCGGCCGGACCTTCCGGCTTAAGGGCAAGGGACTGCCAAAAGCTGGCGGAACCGGGGATCTCTTCGTCACTGTCAGGATTATGCTACCGGACGGGAACGACGCCGAGCTTGAAGCATTGATGGAGAAGTGGCGGGACCAACGCCCCTACAATCCACGTAGCGGGCTTGGCTAAGCGTGATCCAGAAAGTGTGAAGGGGTTCTCCTAACGACTGAGAGCGTCGTCCATCGAGATGATGCTCATCATATGCCCGAGGCGTGGTAGCTCTTCTTGGCTCACGTGCTCGACGTGTCGGCTGTCCGGCGGGGCAGCCGATAAAAAGGTGCGGCCTCGAGAGGGGGACCAGCGCGGTACCAAAAACCCCAATCGAGGCCGCCCGCGTCGATCGGCGGATCGAACGCTGCTCATTTTCGCGTGATCATCCGGTGCGATAATGAGACGCGCCGATGTCTTCATTCCAAATTTTCAATGTCGGAATCGAGGCACCGCGCTTGCGTGGTTGTCTAGGTGCCGCTTTTCTCTGCTTGGTCGTAGACCGCCTGCGCCACTTTGGTCAGCCGATCCCGGTCGCCGCCACCGCTGACGACGTAGCCGACGCCGCGCTCCGACCAGAACAGCGCCCCGTCCTTGTCCGTTCGGGCGTAGCGCATCTGCGTTGCACCATTCTCGGTCTTGGCGGTGTAAATCGTGTACCGCTCGCCCGAGGCACCCTCATACATCAGGAACGACGCCGGCCCGTTCGGCCCCGGCAAAAGCCGGCCACCGACGAGCTTTAGTCCACTCGCCTCCAGGTTCGGTGCAAACACGGTCCAGCCGCAGCGCCGGGTCAGCCAGGCCTGGAGGTGGTCGCGCTCGTTGCCGCCGACCTCGACGGGATGGCGAACCTCGACGACATAGAGGCGGTGGGCGTCGAGTGCGTCAGTCGTAAAACTCTGGAAGGTCGAGGGCGCGTTGGCGGCGCCATGCGCCAGCCAGCCGGCGGTGCCGCCGGCGACGAAGGCCACCAGCACGGCCGCGGCGGCGCCATAGAGCCAGTGCCGCGGGCGGCGCTCCAGCCGTTCGAGCTCCAGCCGCGCCGGCACCGGCTCCTGGGCGACGGAATCGTAGCGGGCGTGCAGCATCTCGGCCATGGCGCGCCAGGACTGCACGCGCTCGCCATCCTCAGGCTGCGCGGCAAGCCAGGCTTCGACGTCGGCGCGGCGCTCGGCCGGCAACTCGCCGTCGACATAGGCGTGCAGTTCGTCCTCGGTCACTGGGATCTTGCGGTCGTTCATATCGATCGTCTCTGGCTCTGCGGCCCAAAATGTTCTTCGTGGTTCAACTGCGCCGCTTCCCATGCCATGCAGGAGAAACGACCGGCGCGATGCATCAATCCTGCCATCATTTCACCCGCCTGAGCGCCGGGCGCTCACCCTCCAGCGAGGCTTTAACGTGGGCGCGGGCGCGTGCCAGGCGCGACATCACGGTGCCGATCGGCACGCCCTGGATGTCGGCGACCTCGCGGTAGCTCATGCCCTCCAGCATCACCAGGAGCAGCACCGAGCGTTGCTCCTCGACGAGCGTCGCCAGCGCCCTCTCGATATCGCGCCCTTCGGCTTCGGTCCCGCTGGCGTCCGGGTTGTTCTCCGTCAGCTGCATGAATTGCGGGCGCCGTGCCAGCGAGCGCCGCCGGTTCTTGTTGAGGTTGGTCAGGATCGTATAGAGCCAGCTCCTGACGTCGCCCCCGAGGAACAGGCGCTCCGAACGCAGCGCCCGCACCAGCGTATCCTGCACCAGATCGTCGGCCGCATCCGCCTCGCGCGTGAGCGCGCGGGCGTAGCGGCGCAACGCCGGGATCATGGCTTCAACGCTCTGGCGAAACGCACTCATTGCGATCTTGACGTCCTGATGTCCGGCGCGAGCGCCACAACGATCATAACACCCGAGCGGAACGGCTATTCCGGCGCTTGAAACAGCGTTAACGCCGCGTATTAGGACTGTACCGCAACAGAGGGCTGGTGTACCTCCAAACCTCACCGGGAGCCCGACGGGACGTTAGCAAAATGGCGCAGAATTCAGGTCTGATGCAGGGCAAGCGGGGCGTGGTCCTCGGCGTTGCCAACAACCGCTCGATCGCCTGGGGCATTGCCAAGGCATGCCACGCGGCCGGCGCCGAGCTTGCCTTCACCTATCAGGGCGATGCGCTGAAGAAGCGCGTCGAGCCGCTTGCCGCCGAGATCGGCGGGCTCGTACTCGGCCATTGCGACGTCACCGATGCCGCGACCATCGATGCGGCGTTCGCGGTGCTGAAGGAGAAGTGGGGCAAGATCGACTTCCTGGTGCATGCGATCGCCTATGGCGAGCAGCTCGACGGCCGCTACGTCGACACCACGCAGGAGAATTTTTCGAAGTCCATGCTGATCTCCTGCTACTCGTTCACAGCCGTGGCGCAGCGCGCCGAGAAGCTGATGACCGACGGCGGCTCGCTGATCACGCTCAGCTATTACGGCGCCGAGAAGTGGATGCCGCATTACAACGTCATGGGCGTCGCGAAAGCGGCGCTCGAAGCAAGCGTGCGTTATCTCGCCGCCGATCTCGGCGAGAAGAACATCCGCGTCAACGCGATCTCCGCGGGGCCGATCAAGACGCTCGCGGCGTCCGGCATCGGCGATTTCCGCTATATCCTGAAGTGGAACGAGGCCAACGCGCCGCTGCGGCGCAACGTCTCCACGGAAGACGTCGGTGGCAGCGCGCTGTATTTCCTCTCCGACCTCTCGCGCGGCGTCACCGGCGAGGTGCATCACGTCGATTCCGGCTATCACGTGCTCGGCATGAAGCGCCCGGACGCGCCGGACATTTCGTTCGGCGGGAAGGACTAACTTTTTACCCAGCAATGCCCGTGCCCACGATCTATTATCTGCGCCACGGCGAGACCGAGTGGAATGCGCTCGGGAGGCTTCAGGGCATCAAGGACATTCCGCTGAACGCACGCGGTCGCGGTCAGGCCGTGCAGGCCGGCGGCATTCTCGCCGATCTCTTCAAGCGCGAGGGCCGCGACAAGGCCGCATTACCCTATGTGTCGAGTCCGCTTGGCCGCGCGCGAGAGACCATGGAACTGGCGCGGAGCAAGCTCGAACTGCCGATTGCGGACTATACGCTCGATGATCGCCTGCGTGAGATCGGCTACGGCACCTGGGAGGGACTGACGCTGGCCGAGAGCGAGGCCTCCGATCCCGACATCTACGCCCGGCGCCTCGCCGACAAATGGACTGTGGGCCCCGCGGGCGGGGAGACCTACGCCGATGTCCAGGTGCGCGTGCGCGCCTGGTACGACCAGCTCCGGACCGACACCGTCGCAGTCGCCCATGGTGGGACCTGCCGGGCCCTGATGGTTTCACTCGGCCTGGAGACGCCGGCGAGCGCCGCCGAACTCTATATCGAGCAGGGCGCCGTCTACGTGTTCCGGGATGGGCGGCTCGAGAAGTTCAGTTAAGCCGGCTCGCCGTCTCCGTGGGGGCTGCGGGTTTGACCACCGGCGCCCCGCGCGTTACCACACGCGGGAACCGAGCCAGCGAGCAGCGATGTCCTTCAACACCTTCGGCCACATGTTCCGCGTCACGACCTTCGGCGAGAGCCATGGGGTGGCGATCGGCTGCGTGGTCGACGGCTGCCCGCCCATGATCCCGCTCGTCGAGGCCGATATCCAGGGCGATCTCGACCGGCGGCGGCCAGGCCAGTCGCGCTTCACGACCCAGCGCCAGGAGCCGGATCAGGTCAAGATCCTCTCCGGCGTGATGGCGCATCCGGAGACCGGCGTGCAGGTGACGACGGGCACGCCGATCGGGCTCCTGATCGAGAACACCGACCAGCGCTCCAAGGACTATTCCGAGATCAAAGACAAGTTTCGCCCCGGTCATGCCGACTTCACCTATGAAGCAAAGTACGGCCTGCGCGATTATCGCGGCGGCGGCCGCTCGTCGGCGCGCGAAACGGCGACGCGCGTTGCCGCCGGCGCGATCGCGCGAAAGGTGCTGCCCGATGTGAAGGTGCGCGGCGCGTTGGTGCAGATGGGGCCGCACAAGATCGACCGCGCGAAGTGGGACTGGGACGAGATCGCGAAGAATCCATTCTTCTGTCCGGACAAGGACAAGGCCGCATTCTTCGAGACCTATCTCGACGGCATCCGCAAGAGCGGCTCCTCGATCGGCGCGGTGATCGAGGTCGTCGCCGAAGGTGTGCCGGCTGGCCTTGGCGCGCCGATCTACGCCAAGCTCGACGCCGAGCTCGCCTCCGCAATGATGAGCATCAATGCGGTGAAGGGCGTCGAGATCGGCGCCGGCTTTGCCGCGGCCGAACTCACCGGCGAAGAGAACGCCGACGAGATGCGCACCGGCAATGACGGCACGCGTTTTCTCTCCAACCACGCCGGCGGCGTGCTGGGCGGCATCTCCACAGGGCAGCCGGTGGTGGTGCGTTTCGCGGTCAAACCGACCTCGTCGATCCTGCAGCCGCGTCTCACCGTCGATCGCAACGGCGCCGACACCGAGATCATGACCAAGGGCCGCCACGATCCCTGCGTCGGCATCCGCGCCGTCCCAGTCGGCGAAGCCATGATGGCCTGCGTGCTGGCGGATCATTTCCTGCGCGACCGCGGCCAAGTCGGGCGCTAGCGCTGCGCGAGGCGCTTGTATCGCGCCACTAGCCCACCGCGCAGCTTGACGATCCCACAACTTCGTCCGCAAATGCGCGCATGGAAAGTTCCGAGCTCCAACGCATCACCAGCTGGCTGATCGACGGCGCCTGGTCGTCGAAGACCCCGGCCGAGATGACGGCGGAAGCCTGCGAACGGATGGTCGCAGCCGGTCTGCCGCTATGGCGGTTCGGCATCTTCATCCGCACGCTGCATCCCGAAATTTTCGGTCGCAACTTCATCTGGCGGGAGGGCGAGGAGGTCGAGATCGGCACGGTCGATTTCGAGATCCTGGAGACGCCGGAATTCGCCAGAAGTCCGCTGCGGGTCGTGTTCGAGCAGGGACTTGAGGTGCGCGGACGCATGGACGATCCCGGCAGCAAGCATTTCCCTTTTTTCGACGATATGCGTGCCGAAGGCGTAACCGACTACGTCGCGACGCCAATGCCGTTTCTCGACGGCTCGGTCCACGCGACGAGCTGGACCACGCGCCATCCAGGCGGATTCACCGATGAACACATCGCGGCGATTCACAGCATCATCAAACCGCTCGCGCGCATCACTGAGATCATCAGCCTGCGCCGCACCGCCGAGATGCTGCTCGACACCTATGTCGGCAATCGTGCCGGCGCGCGCATCCTTGGCGGTCAGATCCGCCGCGGCCACAACGACACCATGCAGGCTGCGATCTGGCTCTCCGATCTGCGCGGCTTCACCGCACTGTCGGACCGGCTGCCGGCCGAGACCGTGGTCGAGATCCTCAACCATTATTTCGACTGCCAGGTCGCCGCGATCCGCGGCCATGGCGGCGAGGTGCTGAAATTCATGGGCGACGGCCTGCTCGCGGTATTCCCCATCGACGAATATGTCGGCGATGCCGCGCATGTCTGCACGCGGGTGCTGGAGGCGGCGCGCGAGTCCCGCGCCAGCGTCGAGGCGCTCGCGTACCCTGTCGGCGATGTCGTCGAGCGCTTCCGCTTCGGCGTTGCGCTCCACGTCGGCAACATCCTCTACGGCAATATCGGTGGCGGCAATCGCCTCGACTTCACCTGCATCGGTCCCGCCGTGAACCTTGCCGCCAGGCTCGAGAAGATCACCGGTCGCCTGGGGCGGACCGTCGTGGCCTCGGAAATGTTCGCCAGTGTCTGCCGCCGCGACTGGCACGAGCTCGGCGAATTCCCGATCGCGGGCTTTTCAAAGGCGCAGCGCGTGTATGGGCTGACGGATGAAGCACCGGCGCTGGTCGCTGAGCGCTACTCCTCCGGCTCCGTCGTGAACAGCAGCGGATAGCCCTTGGTGCGGCCGGCATCCGTTGCGCGGGTAGCCTTGGTCTCGGCGACGTCCTTGGTGAAAACTGCGACCACGCAGGCGCCGAGCTTGTGGGCGGTGATCATCACCTTGTAGGCCTGATCCTCGGTCATCCGGAACTCGGCCTTGAGGATCATCGTGACGAATTCGCGCGGCGTGAAGTCGTCGTTGATCAGGATGACCTTATGAAGCTTCGGCCGCTCGACCTTGGTCTTCGTCCTGGTTTTCGGTTTGGCAACGGTATCGTTCATTCCGCCTCCCGGATATGGCGGGCTCGGGTTCCTGCCGGCGCGCTCAGCGCGCGGCCTTCTCACCATATTGCAGGACCTGCACCTTCTCCAAGGTGATCAGGCCGCTCGACATCATGCCATCCAGGATGGGCAGGAATGCATTGATGTTGTCCTCGCTGTCGACGATCTCGATCAGCAGCGGCAGGTCTTCCGAGAGCCGCAGGATTTTGGACGTGTGGAGGCGGCTCGACTTGCCGAAGCCCATGGGGCCGCGCAGCACGGTGGCGCCGGCCAGATGCCGCTCGCGCGCCGTCATCACGATCGCTTCATAGAGCGGCTTGCCGTCGAAATGGTCGTTCTCGCCAATGAAGATCCGGAGCGAAACTGCCTGATTGGGGATTTGCATGATTAGCTCCTTCGCAAGCGGTTGGTGCCGCTGGCTATCATATGGCCTGCCCATACCGACACCAGCCAGCAAATGACGGATGCCGCGATATAGGCGAGCGCCGTATATTTCATGCCGCCGTGGAGCAGGCGGAAAGTCTCCAGGCTGAAGGTCGAAAAGGTCGTGTAGCCGCCGCAGAACCCGGTCATGACGAACTGCCGGTGCTCGGGCCGGGCCAGCAGGCGGCCGTCGGGCCCAGTCAGCGTCGCGTAGAAGCCGATGATCAGTGAGCCCGTGGCGTTGATGAACAGCGTCGCGACCGGGAAGCCGGGGCCGGTGTCGAGCGCAAGCCCGACCAGATAGCGCGCCAGCCCGCCGACCATGCTGCCGGCGGCAATCCAGGCATAGAGCGTCGCGGTGCGCCAGCGATCGGCAAAGGAGGGGGACTTCATCTGCCTCTAGCCTGCCAGAGTGTCCGTGAGGAGGAAGCCGCAACTGACGGCCGCGAGGCAGAGCACGACCGAGACCGCGACATTCCCGAGCGCGTGCATCGCCTCGCCGTTGCGCGCCAGCGTCAGCGTTTGCAGACTGAACGAGGACACCGTGGTGTAGCAGCCAAGAAAGCCGGTGACCGCGAACAGCCATGGATCGGGCGCGGCGAAGGCCGAGCCGGGATGGGTCGCCAATGCGCCAAAAATGCCGATCAGAAAGGCGCCAGTGACGTTGATGGTCACGGTGCCCCACGGAAACGTCTCGCCCAGCCGCCGGGCGATCGCGCCGGAGATGAAATAGCGCGCGCAGCCGCCGAGCATGCTGCCGATCATGATCGCAAGCACTCCGCTCAGCACGGCGAACAGCCCCCCGTCATCGTTTCTCCTCCGTTGCCAGCCCGCCGCCGACGGCGAATAGTCCCACGAGCGCGACCAGCGCGAAGCCGAGCCCCGCCAGGAACGTGCCGGCCGGACCATAGGCATCCCACAAGGCGCCGGCGATCACGCTTGCGGCCAGCAAGGCAAGGCCGGTGAACAGGTTGAAATAGCCGAACGCGGTGCCGCGCAGGCTCGGTGGCGCCGCGTCGGCGACGAGGGCCGAGAGCAGGCCTTGCGTCAACCCCATATGCAGTCCCCACAGCACGACGCCGAGGGCGAGGCCCCCAAGGTTTGGCAGCAGCGCGAGCGCAAGATCGGCGCCGGCGAGGAAGACGAGGCCGAGCGCGAGCAGGCCGGTGCGGTTGATCCGGTCCGAGAGCACGCCGGCCGGATAGGCCGACAACGCATAGACGATGTTCATCAGCACCAGCACGGCCGGCACCCACATCGCATTGAGCCCGATGTTCTGCGCGCGCAGGATCAGGAAGGCCTCGCTGAAGCGCGCCAGCGTGAACACGACGCCAACCGCGACCACGCGCCAGTATACGGACCCGAGCTGGCGCACCGCGGCGGTATTCAGTGGATTCCTTGAGGGCTCCCGGCCAGGGTCCGGCTCCGGCTCGCTCACCGCGAACGCGATCAGTCCGAACGACAGGAAGCCCGGCAGCACGGCCACCCAGAACACCATCGTAAAATTGTCCGCCGTCCACCACATCAGGCCGATCGCCATGAGCGGCCCGACGAAGGCACCGATGGTGTCGAGCGACTGCCGCAGGCCGAAGCTCGCGCCACGCAGGCCGATGGGTGCGATATCGGCGATCAGCGCATCGCGCGGCGCGCCGCGAATGCCCTTGCCGACGCGGTCGATGAAGCGCCCGGCAACCAGCCATCCGACGCTGGGGGCAAGCGGGAATAGCGGTTTTGTCAGCGCGGCGAGTCCGTAGCCCAGCGCGGCGAGCAATTTGCGCCGGCCTAGCCAGTCGGACAACGCGCCGGAGAAGATCTTCGTGATCGAGGCGGTCGCCTCGGCAATGCCCTCGATGAAGCCGACGGTGAGCGTGGAGGCGCCGAGCACGGTGACGAGATAGACCGGCAGCAGCGCGTGGATCATCTCGGAAGAGACGTCCATCAGCATCGAGACGAAACCGAGCACCCAGATTCCCCTGGGCAGCCCCGCACGTGCAGCATTCGGTGTTGTCGTCGTCACGTCCAGGACTTCTCCTCGGCCTCTGCTTGACCTCTGCTTGACCTCTCCTTGGCCTTCGCGTCCAGGCAACAAAAAACCCGCCAGCGGCGGGTTTGTCCATGCTCCCACCGAAGGCAAAGGCTTAGAAATTGCCCCTCCTCAAGCAGGAGTCATCAGCCCATTACGGTCACAGGCCGCCGGGCGGTTGTCGGGGGACTCCATCCCCATCTGTGTCGCCAGCCTAGCATGGAAATGGCGCCGGACAAATGGGCGAGGGTGCTCAGTCTAGTGGCCCGTTCTTCCGGGGCGCATGGCGCATGACGGCATACCCGTGCCAGCGATCGCGCAGTCAGCGGCGCGAGCGCGGCAACATGGCGGCAGCTTTGCGTAATGCTTCGCAATTCCCGACCCGCAGATCCCAACGCGCAAATCCCTAACTGGAATGTGAAGCGCAAGCGATCTTCGGACTTTGCGGCAAGGCGATTGCATGTCACCATCGCGTCATACGACGGGAGGCTGCGATGCGCTTGCTGTTCTCGATCGGGGCTGTGCTGGTGACCGGCATGTTTGCCGGAGGGGACGTCGCGGGCATCGCGGCACCAGGACCCAAATTTGAGTCGCCTAAAATTCAGCCGCAACGGCAAGCAGCCGACAGGGACGCGCAGACGGTCGATGTCGAGCTGATCCTCGCTGTCGACGTCTCCTACTCCATGGACATGGACGAACTCGCAATCCAGCGTGAAGGCTATGCGCAGGCGATCCAGTCGAAGGAATTCCTGCAGGCGCTGAAGCTGGGCCCGAACGGCCGGATCGCGGTGACCTATTTCGAGTGGGCCGCCTCGACCGACCAGAAGATCATCATCCCCTGGCGCCTGATCGACGGACCGGAGACCGCCGATGCCGTCGCCGCCGAAATCCTGAAGACGCCGATCCGGCGCGCCTCGCGCACCTCGATCTCCGGCGCGATCAGTTTCGCGATGCCGCTGTTCGACGAGGATCCCTATCGAGGCTTGCGCCGTGTGATCGATATTTCCGGCGACGGTCCCAACAACAATGGCACTCCGGTCACGATTGCGCGCGACGCGGCGATCGAGAAGGGCATCGTGATCAACGGCCTCCCGATCATGGTCAAGGAGCCGTCCTATTCGACCATGGATATCGACAATCTCGACTTCTACTATGAAGATTGTGTCATCGGCGGCCCCGGTTCCTTTGTCATCACGATCAAGGATCGCGAGAAGTTCAAGGAAGCCATCCGCACCAAGCTCTTGATGGAGGTTGCAGGCCGTATGCCGGAGCGCCCGGTGATGCGCGTTGCGGAGAAGGACAGGGAGCCGCGTGTGAACTGCATGATCGGCGAGAAGATCTGGTCAGACCGCTGGGGTCGCTGAGCGCGGCCCCCGGACGAGACCTTTTGCCCTATTTGCCCGCGATGGAATTTTAACCATGCGTTAACTGTTGCGTGGCCCTAATCGGCTGCTTCCAATTGTTTCCGGATACTGTTCTGACGTTCCTGTCGGGGCGCGAACCAAGCGGGCCTGTCAGACAAATCCGCCGAGCAATCCAATGGCCATCGTCTCATCGAGCACCAGCCAGATTTCGCCCGCCAACGAGCGGGTGTATCACCAGAGCGCCCTGCTCGGTGACTGGAAGGGCAATTGGGCGGGCAACAACCAGCCCGTCGGCTTCAAGGTCGTGAACATCCGCGGTGCCCGGGCGCAGGTCGAGTACACCCATAACGGGCACACCGAGCGCGGCTTTGGCGAGGTCGCCGGTTCGCTTCTCACCTTCGGTAACATCACGGTCGGCACCAAAGACGGCAAGAGTTTGGTGCTGTTATCCTCCGCGGGCGCTGGCAAGCAGACCGCGACGCTGGACAAGCAGGCGCCGCCGGCCTCGGACAGCCGTCTGATGGGAAGCTGGGGTGGCTATTCAAGTGACAATGGCAAGAGCGCGAGCTTCAGGGTGCTCGGCGTCAACGGCAACGAAGCGCAGGTCAGCGTCACCACCGATGGCGTCACCCGTCAGGGCACCGGCACCGTCTACAAGAACGTCATCATGTTCGGGCAGGCGCAGATTGCGACCGACGACGGGCAGAACGGCAAGATCATCTACCAGGTCGGCAACAAGTCATTCATGGTGCCCGTGACGAAATATCCGCCGGCGGATACGTCGTCCACGGTGGACAGGACGGCATAGCAGATCACGGCTGCTGCTCGCTGGACCGCGTCAGCGCCTTCAAGTGCCGGTCGATCTGACGCAAGACGTCGCACGCGGGCGCCAAAGCGCCATTACCGATCATTTGCGGCGGCCAGCTTACGTTGCCGCGCGAGCGAGGCAAGGATGTCGGCGCGTGGCTGCAGCATCGGCATGGCCATATACCGCAGCCACGCGCCGGAATGGGCAAAGATCAGATCCGCGCCTCCAGAATCAGATTGAAGGGCGTTTCAGCTGCGCGGCGGAAGCGCGTCAGTCCGCCCTCTCGCGCGACCTTGCGCAGCCTTGCCTCGCCGGCTTGCGCGCCCAGTGCGAGGCCCACCTCCTGGTCGAGCGAGGCCGGCGTGCAGATCATGGTCGACGCCGCATAATAGACCCGCCCGACCGGGTTGAGATTGTCCTCGAGGCGGTCGCCTGCGAACGGCTCGACCAGCATGCAGGTGCCGTCCTTTGCCATGGTCTCGCGCACGTGGCCGATGGCGCCGACGGGATCGCCCATGTCATGCAGGCAATCGAAGAAGCAGACGAGATCATAGCCCTCGGCCGGATAGGTCTTGGCGGAATGAACAGCGAAGCTGACCCGGTCGCCCAATCTGGCTTCGGTGGCCGCCTTTCGCGCGGCCTCGATCGAACCCTCGTGATAGTCGAAGCCGTAGAAGCGGGAGTTCGGGAAGGCTTCCGCCATCAGCCGTGTCGAGACGCCGTGCCCGCAGCCGACATCGGCGACCTTGGCGCCGCGCTTCAGCTTGTCCACGACGCCGTCGAGCGCGGGCAGCCATTCCTGCACCAGATGATGCATGTACCCGGTCCGGAAGAAGCGGGCGGTGCCGCAGAACAGGCACTCGCTGCGCCGGTTCCAACCGACGCCCTTGCCGGATTTGAATGCGTCCGAGACCTTCGGCTCGTCGAGAAACGCCGAGGCAATGACATTGCCGAACGCGCCGAGGAACACCGGACTGTCCTCATCGGCAAGCGCCATCGCCTGCTCCGGCAGCATCGAGAATTTTGCCGAAGCGGAATCGTATTCGATGTAGCCGGATGCCGCCTGGCTCGCGAGCCATTCGCGGACGTAGCGCTCCGCCGTCCCGGTGGCGCTTGCGAGCTCGGACGAGTTCATCGGTCCCTTGGCGGCAAGGGTACGGTAGAGACCGAGCTTGTCCCCGAGCAGGACCAGCGACGCATTCATCGCTGCCCCGAATTCGGTGACCATCTTGCCCATAAAGGCATTCAACCTGTCGGAATTGACCTCCATGACAGCCTCCGTGCTGACGCGCCCCCTTAGGTGGGTCAATCCGGCATGCGGGAAGTTCAAATCGGCAGGAAAACGTGATGCCGGAACTCAAGGGAAGACTGGTGCCGCTATGCTGGCATTCATGCTGTCTGGTGGGTATAATTCGCAAGCTTTTCGACGGTTATTTGGATGTCCAGGCTTACACGCTCTTGCGGTCTCGCGGTTTTTCTTGCCCTGCTCTGCCTCGGCGAAGCGCCGGCTCATGCGCAAGGCGCACCCCTGCAATATTGGATCCCCGGCGGACCTTTCGGCTTCGGCGGCGTTGCCGGCCAGAGCGCCGACAGCTACGGCAATTTCCCGAGCTTCAATGGCGCCGACGCAAGCGGCCGCAGCAATTTTGCGAACGGCTTCTTTGTCGGCAGCCAGCATGGCAATCTCAATTGGAGCGGCCTCAGCCCGGCCGGACTGAGCGGCAATTTCAGCGCGCTCTCCTACGACAGCACGCAATTCGGCTACAACACCAAGACCGCGGGCGGCATGCCCGTCACGTTCTTTGCCGGTTTCGACACCCTGAAATACGGCAACGGCATCGGCAGCTCGCTTGCGCCGCTCACCTCCAGCGCCTCGCCCGGCTACGGCGCATTTGCGGGTGTCGAGTTCAAGCCGACCTCCAACCTCAGCCTGTCGTTCGGCGCCGGCTTCACCCAGCAGGACTCGGGCCGCATGGATAGCGATCTCAGATCGAACATGCTGCCCGGCGAGTCGCCGGCGTTGAGTGGCCTTCGGCGCTAACTAGCGCGTGAACTTCGCAACCAGCTCGACATGCGGCGTGTGGCGGAACTGATCCACCGGCACGACTACGTCAATCTTGTAGCCGCCATCGATCAGCAGCCGCGCATCGCGAGCAAAGGTCGCGACATTGCAGGAGACCGCGACCACCACCGGCACCTTGCTCGCGGCGAGCTTCAAGGCCTGCGCCTGTGCGCCCTGGCGCGGCGGGTCGAACACGACAGCGTCAAAATCGCGCAGCTCCGGCGCCACCAGGGGACGGCGGAACAGGTCGCGCGGCTCGGCCTTGATCGGCTTGAGGCCCGGCGTGCGTGCTGCTTTTTCGAGCGCTGCAATGGCGCCGACGTCGTTGTCATGGGCGCTGATGCGGGTCTTCTCGGCGAGCCGCAACGCAAACGGCCCGACGCCGCAGAAGAGATCGAGAACGTTCTTGGCCTTGCCGACGCGCTCCGCGACCAGCGACGCAAGCGTCTCTTCGCCGGCGACGGTGGCCTGCAGGAACGAGCCCGGCGGCAGCGTCACCTCGGCGCGGCCCATCTGCAGGGTCGGTGGCAGGCGTTGCAGCACCAGTTCGCCGTGCCGTGTCAGCCGTGCCAGGCGATGCTGCTCGGCGACGCGCGACAGCGCCGTCACGAGCGGCGTTGGCAGCGGGCCGGAGCCGCGCACGTCCACGTCGAGACCGTTGGCGGTCGCGGTCACCTGGATGTCCAGCGGCTTCGTCACTGACATTTTGGACGTCAGCAGTTCGGCGAGCGCCCAACCGGCATCGAGCGCGCCCTCGAGCCCGGGATCGAGGATCGGGCAGCGATCGATCGGGATGACGTCGTGCGAGCTCGCAGCCGAGAAGCCGACCTTGAGGATGTCATGGGTGCCGAACCGGCCGTGCAGCGTCATGCGCCTGCGTCCCGCACCGTGGGCATCGACCAGCGGCGCTACCTCACAGTCGATGCCGGCCTGGGCCAGGGTCTCGACCACGATGCCGCGCTTCCAGGCGTGATACGGTTCGGTCGCCCAGTGCTGGATCGCGCAGCCGCCACAGACGCCGAAATGCGGACAGAACGGCGCGACGCGCTCGGGGTTGGCGACATCCACCGCCAGCAGCTTGCGGCGATCAGGATGGTTGCCGACGACGTGATCGACCTCGACGGTCTCGCCGCCGAGCGTATAGGGCACATAGATGGCTTCACCAGCGTCGAGCGAGACGCCGTCGCCGCGATGGCCGACGTGATCGATCGTCACGCGCTCAACCACGGCGCGCGCCCAGGAAGAATTCGATGTTGCCGTCGCCGCCGGTGATCGCCGACGGGAACACCTCGATATCGGTGCAGCCGAGCGAGGCCGCAAAGGCTGCGATGTCGTCGCAGATCTCGCGGTGCACGGCGGCGTCGCGGACGATGCCCTTCTTGTTGTGCTTCCGCTCCGCCTCGAATTGCGGCTTGATCAGCGCCAGCAGGCTCATCGGCGCGGCCGCCAGCGACAGCGCCACGGGCAGCACCGTCTTGAGCGAGATGAAGCTGACGTCGATCACGACGACATCGGGCCGCGCCGGCAGGCGCTTGCCGTCATAGGCGCGGATGTCGGTCTCTTCCATCGACACGATTTTGGAGTGACCGCGCAGCGAGGGATGCAGCTGACTAGAGCCGACGTCGACGGCAAAGACGAGACTCGCGCCGTTCGCCAGCAGCACCTCGGTAAATCCGCCGGTGGACGCGCCGACGTCGAGGCAGACATGGTCCTCGATCTCGATCGGGTAGCGCTCCAGCGCGCCGGCGAGCTTGACGCCGCCGCGGGAGACGTAGGGGTGCGCGGGCTCGGCCTGGATCACGGCGTCCTCGGCGATGGTCTCCGACGGCTTTGCGACCTGCTTGTCGTCGGCGGTGACGAGGCCGGCCTCGATCGCCGCGCGCGCCCGCGCCCGGCTCTCGAACAGGCCGCGCTCGACCAGCAGAACATCCGCGCGCTTGCGGGCAGGGGACATCATCTCTCCGAAGACGCCAGAGGCGCTTATGTAGCGATCAATCGCGCGGCCGCCATCCGGACGCAAGCCTCGAACGCGGCAAGATCGTGCCAGACGTCGATCGGCATTTGCGCCGGCGTCACCAGCGGGCAGCCATGCAGCTCCAGCGCGTGGATCATCATGAGATTGTCGACGAGGCCGAAATCCTCGACCGTCAGCCCCTGCGCATCGATCAGCCGCCCGTCCTCGGACGTCACGTCCATGAAGCGACTGAGGCGGTCGGCATAGGCGGCGCCATCATTGGAATAGGCGAGGCAGAACTTGCGGCGGCCGGCCATGTAGCCGAGCTCGTAGACCGTGCCCGGATCGGCGCCGGCGCCGCGGAACGGCGTGAGGTTGGCGATGATCGCATCGGCGCCGTCCATCATCGCCTCGTTGCCGCAGAAGATCTGCCGCGAGGCGTCGGGAGCGGCGAGATCGATCTCGTTGTCGAGGGGATAGAGGCCGGTGAGGCCGTTCGCGGCACAGATCGCGACCTTCTGCCGGCCGATCTCGACCGCATCTGGCAGGAACACGTCGGGGCCTGCCAGATAGATTTTCATCAGAGCTGCTTCGCGGAAGGTCGAAGCTCGCTGTTAGGCGAGCTTGACCGTCTCGGCCTTGACGTCCTTGCCGAGCGCCTCGAACACCTTGGCGACGATGCCCTTGGCGTCGAGACCGGCACGACCGTACATCGCCGCCGGGGTGTCGTGGTCCTGGAACACGTCGGGCAGCACCATGGTGCGGAACCGCACCAGGCCGCTGTCGAGCGCGCCCTGGTCGGTCAGGTATTGCGCGACATGCGAGCCGAAACCGCCGACCGAGCCTTCCTCGATCGTGATCAGGATCTCGTGGTCGCGCGCGAGCTTGAGCACCAGCTCGGTGTCCAGCGGCTTCATGAAGCGCGCATCCGCGATCGTGGTCGAAAGGCCGTGGGCCGCGAGCTCGTCGGCGGCCTTCTCGCATTCGGCAAGGCGCGTGCCGAAGGAGAGCAGGGCGATCTTGCTGCCCTCGCGGACGATGCGGCCCTTGCCGATCTCGAGCGGAACGCCGATTTCGGGCATCTCGATGCCGCGGCCTTCGCCGCGCGGATAGCGCAGGGAACTCGGACGATCGTTGATCGCGACCTGGGTTGCGACCATGTGCACCAGCTCGGCTTCGTCGGCCGCCGCCATGATCACCATGTTCGGCAGACAGCCGAGATAGGCGTTGTCGAACGAGCCGGCATGGGTGGCGCCGTCGGCGCCGACGAGGCCGGCGCGGTCGATGGCGAAGCGCACGGGCAGGCTCTGGATCGCGACGTCATGCACGATCTGGTCGTAGCCACGCTGCAGGAAGGTCGAGTAGATCGCGCAGAAAGGCTTGTAGCCTTCGGTGGCGAGACCGGCGGCGAACGTCACCGCGTGTTGCTCGGCAATGCCGACGTCGAAGGTGCGGTCCGGGAACGCCTTGTTGAAGATGTCGACGCCGGTGCCGGAGGGCATCGCCGCGGTGATGGCGACGATCTTGTCGTCCTTCTCCGCTTCCTTGACGAGGCTCTGGCCGAACACGTTCTGATAGGCCGGCGCGTTCGGCTTGGACTTGGCCTGGGTGCCGGTCGCGACGTCGAACTTGACCACGGCGTGGTACTTGTCGGCGGAGGCTTCCGCCGGGCCGTAGCCCTTGCCCTTCTGCGTCACGACGTGGAGCAGGATCGGGCCGGTCTCCATGTCGCGCACGTTCTTCAGCACGGGCAGGAGATGGTCGAGGTTGTGGCCGTCGATCGGGCCGACGTAATAGAAGCCGAGCTCCTCGAACAGCGTGCCGCCGTCCATCATGAAGCCGCGGGAATATTCCTCGACGCGATTGGCGCGGTTGGCGAGGATCTTGGGCAGGCGCTGGTTGATCTGCTTGGCCACATCGCGCAGCGTGCGATAGGTCTTGCCGGAGTAGAGCCGCGACAGATAGGCGCTCATCGCGCCGACCGGCGGTGCGATCGACATGTCGTTGTCGTTGAGGATGACGATCAGGCGCGAGTTCATCGCCCCCGCATTGTTCATGGCCTCGTAGGCCATGCCCGCCGACATCGCGCCGTCACCGATGACGGCGATAACGTTGTTCTTGCCGCCGGAGAGGTCGCGCGCGACGGCCATGCCGAGGCCGGCGGAGATCGAGGTCGAGGAATGCGCGGCGCCGAACGGATCGTAATCGCTCTCGCTGCGCTTGGTGAAGCCGGACAGGCCGCCGCCGGTGCGCAGGGTACGGATGCGATCGCGCCGGCCGGTGAGGATCTTGTGCGGATAGGCCTGGTGGCCGACGTCCCAGATCAGACGGTCGCGCGGGGTGTCGAAGACGTAATGAATCGCAGTGGTGAGCTCGACCACGCCGAGGCCTGCGCCGAAGTGACCGCCGGTCACCGAGACGGCATCGATGGTCTCCTGACGCAGCTCGTCGGCGACCTGGCGAACCTGCTCGACCTTGAGCTTGCGCAGGTCGTCCGGCGTCCGGATGGTGTCGAGAAGCGGCGTTTTACTATATGCGTTCACGGCGATTTCCAATTTGTCAGCGCCGGAAGATTGTTCCGGTGCGCGATGGGTTTGCTCAATATCGGCGCAGCGCGAGTCCTTAAACCGTCGGAGCCACCTGCATGGGGCAAAGCCCCGTCTTCAAGCTTAGGTGAGCTTAAGTGCTCTCCGGTTCAGTCTCTGTGATCCCTGTCACTTAGATCGGCTTCGTCCATCCCAGCCAATTCATCAGCAGTTTGAAGCGCTTGTCGTCGGTAATCAGTGCCTACGCAAGGCTTACAAAAAGCCACACTCCGCGCAGCTTTACACCAAAGCTTGGGCCAAAGCCAACCCGCTGGGCCGATTACGGGCATGCACCTGCAACCCCCGGGCCAGAGTGGTTAATCCCAGCGCCAGCGGAAGGGTTCCAAGCTTGCCCGGTTCCTCGGCAAGGTTTTTGGCGTGCGGAAGCTATTTTTAGACGGATTTGGGAGGGCGAGGGGCCCTCTGCGGGAGGTTCCGTGATCTCCAGAGTGCCGGTTCGCTTGAATCAAGCAGCAGCAACGCCGACGGCGGCGTGCGATCATGAAAAATTGCCGGTGCCCGCTGCGTGAGATAGGCGGCTTTGAAGGCGGCCCTTACTGGACGTCAAGCGGCGCGGTGCCGGTGGCCTGGCCACTGGCATCGGTGGTGATCTTGTCGACGCGCGCCTCGGCCTGGCGCAGCAACTCCTCGCAGCGGCGCTTCAGGGCCTCGCCGCGCTCGTAGATCGTCACGGATTCCTCGAGCGGCACCTTGCCGTCCTCGAGCCGCTTCACGATGGTTTCGAGCTCCTCGATGGCGCGTTCGAAGGTCAGCCTGGAGATGTCGATTTGGGTATTTTCGGCCATATAAGTTTCCGATTGCCCGATTCGCTTCATGTCGGAGAAAGCAAAGTTTTGCGGGCGCAATGTGGCGGGTGTGTCAGGCGCCCATCAGGGCGCCGACATGCGCCGTAACAGATTCTTTCAGTCCTTGCAGGTCGTAGCCGCCCTCGAGCACAGAAACAACGCGCCCCCCGGCGGTCTTGTCGGCGAGGTCCATCAGCTTGCGCGTCACCCAGGCATAATCCTCCGCGCGCAAATTCAGCGACGCCAGCGGATCGCGATAATGCGCGTCGAAGCCGGCAGAGATGACGAGCAGCTCCGGGCTGAATTTTTCGAGCTGCGGCAGGATCAAACTTTCGAACGCGATGCGGAATTCCGGCCCGCCGTCCTCGGAGGCGAGCGGCGCGTTGACGATGGTGTCATGGTCGCCGCGCTCGCTCTTGGCACCGGTGCCCGGAAACAGCGGCATCTGGTGCGTCGAGCAGTACATCACGGTCGGGTCCGACCAGAAGATGTCCTGCGTGCCGTTGCCGTGATGCACGTCGAAATCGACGATGGCCGCGCGCTTGATGCCGTATTTGCGCTGCGCGTGGCGCGCGGCGATGGCGACATTGTCGAAGAAGCAGAAACCCATCGGCTTGCCGATCTCGGCGTGGTGGCCGGGCGGGCGCACCGCGACGAATGCGTTGCGATGCTCGCCCGCCATCACCGCTTCGGTCGCCGCGACCGCGCCACCAACGCCGCGCATCACCGCTTCCCACGTGCCCGGCGACATCGAGGTGTCGCCATCGATATAGACCTGTCCGCTGGTCGGCGCGATGTGGCGCAGCTCCGTGACGTAGTGCTCGTTGTGGCAGAGCGTGACGAGATCGAGATCGCCCTCCGGCGCCTGGTCGCGCACCAGGAACTGGAAGCGCTCATGCGACAGCGCCTCCTCCACCGCGCGCAGGCGGTCCGGCCTTTCAGGGTGTCCCGGCGGCGTGACGTGGTCGAGGCAGGCCTTGTGGGAGAGGAGAAGCGTACTCATCAGTCGGCCTCATGGGATGCGGGCTCTCGACGTCGCTTGGCGCATCCGGCGCCAAAACGCAAATGCAAAACCCAATCTATGCGTTCCCCCGGGAATGGCAAAGGGTGTCCCGAACCGGCCCGTTTGATCCGGATCAATTCACGCGCAGGATGCGGCTCAGCGGCAGCGGCCCGATCGGTCCGTGCGCCCTGAAGAACGCGAACAGCGCGTCGGCGTCGTAGCCGCCATATTGCGGCCCCGTGCCTTGTTTGGCGACCGTAAAGCCGTCGCCGCCAACTGCGAGGTAATCGTTGAGGGTGACGCGGTAGCCGCTTCCGGCTTCGATCAGCCTGCCATTGAGCGTCATCTTCTCGTTGATCACGCGCTCGCCGAATGGCTTCGCCGCATCCCAGGCGTAACTGAACCCGTTCGAGACCTGGAGAATCCGCGGCCGCTTCGGATCGAGCCATTGCTGCTCCAGCATGTCCTTGAGCTGGCTGCCCGTGAGCGTCATGGTGACGAGCCGGTTGCGGAACGGCTGGCTGGCGAAAACGTCGCCGAAGGTGATCGCGCCGTTCTCCTTCGGGACGATGTCGGTGCGGATACCGCCGGGATTGGTGAGCGCGATGACGGCGCTGCCGTCCTTGGCGTCCCTGGTCGCGGCGAGCTGCGCGTCCGCAATGACGTCGCCGAGCGGGCTTTCGCCGGCGTCGTTCGGCACGCGTGACAGCGCCTGCGTCACCGATCCAGCCGGGCGATTGGCGATCGGCGCCGAAAGCCTGTCGTAGGCGTCGATCAGTGCGGTCTGCTCGGGATCCCTGGGCAGCGAGGCGTTGGCGACGAGGACGTTCTCGGCCCGGGCGCTGACGACGTCGCGGGTTACCGGATCGAGCTTGAGGTCGATCGCGGTGACCAGCGTACCGTATTTGTCGCCGCTGGTGACGAGCCGCCCGTCAATATCGCAGACATAAGCACGATGGGTGTGGCCGCTGACGACGACGTCGACGGCGCGCTCGAATTTTTTCACGATGTCGACGATCGGCCCCGTGATGGCAGGGCATTCGTTGTAGTCGCCAGCCGGCTCGCCGCCCTGGTGGATCAGCACCACGATCGCCTCGACCCCACGCGCCTTCAGCTGCGGCACCAGCGCGTTCACCGTCTCGGCTTCGTCGCGGAATTCAAGACCCGTGATGCCCGATGGCGAGACGATGCCCGCGGTGTCCTTCAAGGTCAGCCCGATGAAGGCTATGGGGATGCCTTCGAACTCCCTGATCTCGTAAGGCGGCAGCACGCTCTTGCCCGTCGCCGTCTCGATGGTGGACGCCGCGAGATAGCGGAATTTGGCGCCCGTGAAGGGGTGCGGCCCCTGGCAGCCGTCGACGGGATGACAGCCCCCGTTCTGCATCCGCAACAGCTCGGTCTTGCCCTCGTCGAATTCGTGATTGCCGACCGAGGTGATCGCGAGCCCCATCATCGAGAGCGACTCGATCGAAGGCTCGTCGTGGAACATCGCCGACAGGAACGGGCTTGCGCCGATCAGGTCGCCGGCGGCGACGAAGATCGTGTTCTTGTGTCCCTCGCGCAGCTGCTTCACCAGCGTCGCCATGTATTCGGCACCGCCGGCCGCCACCATCACCTTCCTGGACTTGTCCTCGGGATCACTGATCCGGATGCCGCCCGGCGGTGGGCGCAGATTGCCGTGGAAATCGTTGATCGCGAGGATGCGCAGCTCGACGGGTGCGGCGGTTTGGGCGGACGCGGGCAGGGCGGCGAGCGCGAGCGCGAAGACGGTCAGGCGGAGAACATGTTGCATGAAACCAGACTAGTCGGTCCGCACGAAGATTTCACGAAAGTTCTCGCCGTCATTCCGCGGCGCTGCGCCGGACGACAGCCTACTTTTTCTTCTTTCTGCTCGCGAACGCGTTGAACGCGGCGGTGGCTTCTTCCGACTTCAGCCGCTCGCCGAACAAATGGGCCTCCTGGTCGATACGGCGGGTGAGCTCCTCGGATGCGACGCGGAGCAGTTTGCGCGAGGTCGCGACCGCTTCGGCGGGCAGCCGGCAGATATCGCGCGCCACCTTGCGCGCCTCGACCTCGGTATGTCCCGGCGAGACCACGGTGTTGACGAAGCCGGCGGCATGCGCTTCCGCGGCCGTAAAAGTCCGCCCCATCACCAGCATGGCGAAGGCGCGCTGGTAGCCCATCGTGTTCGGCATCAAGAGGCTGGACGCGCCGACCGGCACGAGCCCGAGATGGATGTAGGGCGCGGAGAAGGTTGCCGCGTTCGAGGCCAGCACATAGTCGCAATGGAACAGCATCACGGTGCCCATGCCGATCGATGCACCGTCCACGGCCGCGATCACCGGCTTGGCGTTGAGGGCGAGCGAATAGAGAAACTTGGCGCCGTCGGACAGCGTCTCGGGGCGCGACGTGTCGGCGTGCATGAAATCGTCGATATCATCGCCGGCGGTGAACACGCCGGAGCCTCCGGTGATGATCATGCAGCGGATGTCGGGATTGTTCTGCGCGGTGTCGATCGCGCGGCTCATCTCCCGATACATGTCCTGCGTGATCGCGTTCTTCTTGCTCGGGCGACGCAGGGTGATCACGCGTGTTCCGCGCTCTTCGGTGACGACGATATTGCCATTCGGCATGAGGGGGCCCCTGCGGTCGCCGCGATACTGACATTGGCTAGACTCGCGAAACGTCAGCCTACATCATCTTGCAGGCGTGCCAATGCGCTCGCTCAACCTTTTGGAGGTCGAATTCGCCCGAGACGGGCGCATCACGCTCCCGCCGTGTGACGCGTTGCAATAATCAGCTGCCATTTTCGATTGAAAAACCCCTGGTTGTGGTGCACGA
The DNA here is from genome assembly GCF_055811035.1 of Bradyrhizobium sp. MI1.10. Lineage (NCBI taxonomy): Bacteria > Pseudomonadati > Pseudomonadota > Alphaproteobacteria > Hyphomicrobiales > Nitrobacteraceae > Bradyrhizobium > Bradyrhizobium sp. MI1.10. The sequence goes on along the minus strand of NZ_JBVVPN010000013.1, from coordinate 72,227 downwards.
TCGCCTCGCGCCGCTCCATTTGGCCGATTGCCTGATTGATGATTGCCGCCACTCGTGTTGACGAATCCTCGCTGCACTATCGCGGCTGGCGCGTCGTGCTGGCCTGCTTCCTGATGGCTTTCTTCATGTTCGGCTTCGGCCTCTACGGCCAGGGCGTCTATCTCGCCGAACTCCAGCGCGCCCATGGCTGGCCGGGCACGCTGGTCTCCGCGGCCAGCACCTTCTCCTTTCTCCTGACTGCCGTCCTCGTCATCTTCACCGACGATCTGCTCGCCCGCATCGGGCTTCGGTCGCTGATCCTGTGCGGCCTGTCGGCGCTCGGCGCTTCGACGGTGCTGCTGGCGCTGCTGCAGACGCCCTGGCAGCTCTATCTCGCCTATGCGCTGATGTCGGTCGGCTGGACCGGCATGGGCACGGTGGTGATCGCGACCGTGCTGAACTCCTGGTTCGAACGGCGCCGCGGGCTCGCGCTCAGCCTCGCCTACAACGGCGCGACCTGCGGCGGCATCGTCCTCGTGCCGCTGCTGCTGTCGCTGAGCGCCAGCATCGGCTTCCGTTCCGCGATGCTGGCAGCCACGCTCGCGATGGTGGTGCTGGTGCTGCCGGTGGTGGTCATCTTCACCGGCTGGCGGACCGAAATGCCGCCGACGTCGGGTGGGGATTCATCCGCTGGCGGCACTGCCTTGCCTGCGGTTCACTCGCGCAAGACGCTGCTCGCCAACGCGGCGTTCTGGACCATGGTGCTGCCGATCGCGGTCGCGCTGCTGGCGCAGATGGGATTCATCATCCACCAGGTGACGTTTCTCGAACCGCTGATCGGCCGCGCCAGTGCGGGCCTTGCGGTCACCATCATGGCGGCGATGGCGGTGCTCGGGCGCCTGTCGCTCGGCCTGTTCGTCGACCGGCTCGATCCGCGGCTCGCCTGCGCGGCATCGATGACGAGCCAGGCGGCGGCTCTGTTCGTGCTTCTGCAAAGCACGAACCCGACCGTGCTGCTCGTGTGCTGCGCCGTCTACGGCTTCTCGATCGGCAACATGATCACGTTCCCGCCCTTGATCATCCAGCGCGAGATCGGCGCGAGCGCCTTCGCCGCCGCGATGGGACTGGGCACGTCGATCAGCGGCATCGTCAGTGCCTTCGGCCCCGGCATCGTCGGTCTCGTGCGCAGCGTAACCGGCGATTACACGACGGCATTTGCGATGTGCGTGGTGCTCGACCTGTTGGCGGCGGGCGTGGTGCTGTGGCGGCCGGGGCGACGTACCAAGCTCGCGGCTTCGTAGGATGGAGCGCAGCGCAATCCGGGATTCGTGCCACAAGCAATGACAGCGCCGGATTACGCTGCGCTTCATCCAGACTACGCCGTCCCAGCTACCCCAACAATACCGCATCCGCCGCCGCGACCGACTCCGCGCTTTCCGTCACGGTGCGCTCGAGCGCGCCGGCCTGCACGGCGATGTTCTCGGCGAAGAAGCGCGCCAGCGAGACGTAGCGCGCGGCGTCCGTGATGCCATCGGATTTCGCGGCGAGCGCTTCGGATGCCAGCATGCAGCCGCCGAGCGTGGCGGCGAACTGTTGCAGATACGGCGTCGCGCCGGCCAGCGCCTCGTTCGGCGCGGACGCAACCCGCTCCAGCAGCCATTTGCTGGTGCGCGTCAGCGCCTCCAGTGCCTCGCGCAACTTCACGCCCGTGGTGCCGAAGGCGGGATCGTTGGAAGCTTCGACCTGCTTCACGATGGCCGAGAGTTCGTCGAGCAGTGCCCACACCGATGCGCCGCCGTTGGCCGCGAGCTTTCGCGTGACGAGGTCGATGGCCTGGATGCCGTTGGTGCCCTCGTAGATCGCGGTGATGCGGGCATCGCGATAGTGTTGTGCCGCGCCGGTCTCCTCGATGAAGCCCATGCCGCCATGCACCTGCACGCCGAGATAGGCGACCTCGTTGCCGACATCGGTGGAATAGCCCTTGGCCATCGGCGTCAGCAGCGCCGCGCGCGCGGCAGCGTCCGCGCGGACCTTCGGATCGCTGGCGCGTGTCGAGACGTCGATCGCCACGGCGGTCGCATAGCAGATGGTACGCGCCGCCGCGGTCTGCGCCCGCATCCGCATCAGCATGCGCTTGACGTCGGGATGCACGAAGATCGCATCGGAGCCGTCACCCTTCTTGCCGAGAGCGCGGCCCTGCTTGCGCTCCTGTGCGTAAGACAATGCCTGCTGATAGGCGCGGTCGGCAACACCGACGCCTTCGAGGCCGACGCCGAGGCGGGCCTGGTTCATCATCGTGAACATGCAGCGCATGCCCTGGTTCTCTTCGCCGACCAGGAAGCCGATGGCGCCGCCATGATCGCCCATTGTCATGGTGCAAGTGGGCGAGGCATGCATGCCGAGCTTGTGCTCGACGCCGCTTGCGAAAATGTCGTTGCGCGCACCCAGCGAGCCGTCTTCGTTGACCATGAATTTCGGCACAAGGAACAGCGATATCCCCTTGGTGCCGGCCGGCGCGTCCGGCAGGCGCGCCAGCACGAAATGCACGATGTTGTCGGTCATGTCGTGCTCGCCATAGGTGATGAAGATCTTCGTCCCCTTGATGCGATAGGTGCCGTCGGCCTGCTTCTCGGCGCGGGTGCGCAGCGCGCCGACGTCGGAGCCGGCCTGCGGCTCGGTCAGCTGCATCGTGCCGGTCCATTCGCCGGAGACGAGCTTCTCGAGATAGATTTTCTTCAACTCGTCGCTGCCATGCGCGTCCAGCGCCTCCATCGCCGACGCCGTCAGCAGCGGGCAGAGGCCGAAGGCGACGTTGGCGGCGCTCCAGATCTCGGTGCAGGCGGCGTTGATCGCGAGCGGCAGGCCCTGGCCGCCAAAATCCTCGGGGCCGGAGACCGCGTTCCAGCCGCCCTCGGTCCAGCGCTTGTAGGCATCCGGCCAGCCCGGCGCGGTCGTGACCTTGCCGTCGCTGAGCTTGATGCCGTGCTCGTCGCCGACCTTGTTGAGCGGCGCCAGCACATCGGTTGCGAACTTGCCGGCTTCCTCCAGCACGGCGCTCACGATATCGCCGTCGAAATCGCCGTAATGGCCGGCCTCCATGGCAGCCTTCAGGCCGGCGCCGTGGTTGAGCGACAGCAGCATGTCAGAGATCGGCGCGCGGTAGGTCATGGCTCACTCCCGGGGAGACAGTTCTTGCCGCCGTATTCCCATGAAACGGGGGAGGTCTCAACTGTCAGGAGGGGTGGCGGAGCGGCCGTCGAGAGCGGGGTGGCGTAGCGCCCCTATCAGGCATGGCGCGGCGCCGCCGGCGCCTGTGGTATTTTGCCCCTCCGGGCGGTTGAAATGCCGCGCCTCTCCCTATAGACCGGCACCACTCGAGGGAATCCGCGGGCGCTCGTGTCGCCGCCGTTCCCACGGGCCTGATGGGGCGTAGCCAAGTGGTAAGGCAGCGGATTTTGATTCCGCCATTCGGAGGTTCGATCCCTCCCGCCCCAGCCAGCGCTTAGCTCGCGGCGCTTACTCGGTCGCTTCCATGTGGTTTTGGTCCACGACCCGCAGCGTCCGCCGCACCATGCCCTCGACAATGACCGTCGATTCGCTTGGACGCAGATGGATCGCCGTGGACCTGAGCAGCCATGGCAACACCGACTGCTCGAGCCGCTCTTCATAGGCGTGGCGCATCATGTCGAATGCCATCAGGCCTGGACCCGCCAGGATGACATGGTGTGGGCGCAGCACCGATATCGTTGCGGCGACCGCCTCGGCGAGGGCGCGACCTGCCTGCAGGAACAGCTGCTCGAGACGTGGATCGCCGCCCAGCGCACGCTCGCGCAACAGAGCCATCTGTCCTTCGGACGGCTGCTGCGAGTCCGCCGGCGGCAGATCGAGAAAGGTGCGGGCGTCGCGGTAGAGCGCATAATCGGCAAGATAAGCCTCGATGCAGCCGCGCTGGCCGCAGCGGCATTGCGGGCCGTCCGGCGCCAGCTTGACATGGCCGATCTCGCTGCCGGCGCCCCAGCGTGCTTCACCATCGGCAACGACGCCCATCCCGATGCCGTGACCGACCATGATCGTGGCCGAGAGGCCTTGCGCCAATGCCGGTTCGGCGGACGTGAGGGCGAGCGCGACCGCGACAGCGTCGTTCGCCATCACGACCTCGACCCCGAACGCCTGACGTATCGGCGTCGCCAGATCGACTTCGGTGATCGACAGCGCGGGACTCCACAGCGTCGTGCCGGTGTCGACGTTCACGATGCCTTGCAGCGCAATCCCGATTCCCAATAGCCGATGGCGCGGCGTCGCCGTCGCATCGAGCAGCGCATTGATCTGCGCGATCACGAGATCGCGCAGCGCGCCTGCATCGAGCGCGCGCGTCGACAGTGCAAGTCGCGACTGCGCCACGCCGGAGCCCCGGAAATCCGCGATCAGCGTCTCGATCAGGTTCATACGCACGGAGATCGCGACGATGCGCCCGAACTCCGGGTTCAAGGTCAGCAGCACGGCCGGCCGGCCGCGGCGACGGCCATTCGGCCCGTCCGCATCCTCTTCGTCGGGATCGTCGGACCATGCGGTTGCCGCTGTCTCGGTCTCGCACAGCATCTCTTCCGCGATCAGCCGCGACGTCAGGCCTGAAACGGCCGGGAAGCTCAATCCCGTGTTCCGGGCGAGCTCCACACGCGGCAACGGCCCTTGGCGTCGCAAGACTTCGACCAGGCGGCCACGGTTCGAGCCGCGGGCCACGGTTGAAACGCGTCTCGGCGGCTCAGTCTGGTCAACCATGTTGCCCCTTTAATTCTATTGGTGAATTTAATATGCGCGCGGTGCAGTACTGTGGCGTAAAAAGCACATTCGGGAAACGTCTTTGGGCGCCATGTTTACTAATATCGTACCTTATGTACTATTTACGCTTGAATAAGACGCTCGTACATCCTGATCTTGACACTTTACGCTGCGTCATTTCTTCGCGGCGTAAATAAAATAAGGGCGCAAAAGCGCTGTGAAGCCCCGGAGTGGGTGAACAAAGGGAGATACACATGAACGGATCAATCAAGAAATTGATAGTGCCGCTGCTCGCGACCGCCGCCGCGCTCGCGATGGCCACGGGGATGGCGCAGGCTCAGCAGAAAAAGACCATTGCGCTGGTCACCAATGCCGCGGCCGATTTCTGGACCATCGCGGGCCGTGGGCTCGAGAAGGCTCAGAAGGAGCACCCGGAATACGACATCCAGTTGATCGTCACCAACGAGGCCACCGCGGCCGGCCAGCGGCGCGAGCTGGACGACCTGCTGGTGCGCGGCGTCGCCGGCATTTCCATCTCGGTGGATGATGCGCCGCACGCAACCGAAGAGCTCAACAAGGTTGCGGCCAAGACCGTGCTGATCACGACGGACAGCGACGCGCCGCAGAGCAATCGCCTTGCCTATATCGGCACCGACAACGTCGCGGCCGGACGCCAAGCAGGCGAGGAGATCAAGAAGGCGCTGCCGAACGGCGGCAAGATCGCGCTGTTCGTCGGCACGATGGATGCGGACAATGCCCGCGAGCGGGTGCAGGGTATCAAGGACGCGATCGCCGGCACCAAGGTCGAGCTGGTCGACGTGTTCACCGACCAGGTGGACTTCGCCAAGGCCAAGGCGAACATGGAGAACGTGCTCGTCAAATATCCCGACATCGCGCTGTTGTCCGGCCTTTGGAGCTACGAGACACCGCTGATCTACGACGCCGTCAAGGCGGCGGGCAAGGCCGGCAAGGTGAAGATCGTCGGCTTCGACGAGGACCAGCGCACGCTGCGGGGCGTTTCCGACGGCACGATCGAATCGACGGTGGTGCAGCAGCCCTACGAGTTCGGTTATCTCTCCGCCACCAACATCATCAAGACGCTGAACGGCGACAAGTCCTGGATCCCGGCGGGCGGCAAGCTGATCGTGCCGACCAAGGTAATCAGCAAGGCCAACGTCGCGGCATTCACCGCAGACATGAAGAACCTCCTCAAGAAGTGAGTATCAGGCGCCCGGCGGCACGTCCGCCGGGCGTCGTGCGGGAGGAAATGAATGGCGGAAATCCTGTTCGAACTCGCCGGGATCAGCAAATCCTATCCCGGTGTCATGGCCCTCGATGACGTCAGCCTGCGGGTGTACCGCGGCGAGGTGTTGGGCCTGATCGGCGAGAACGGCGCCGGCAAGTCGACGCTGATGCGCGTGCTCGGCGGCGTGATCGCGCCGAGCGAGGGTGTGATCCGCATCGGCGGTAACGACTACGCGCGGATAACGGTGAACGAGGCGACGCAGGCCGGCATCGCCTTCGTGCATCAGGAATTGAACCTGTTCGAGAATCTCGACGTCGCCGCGAACGTCTTCATCGGGCGCGAGAAGCTGATGGGCGGGCCGCTGAAACTGGTGGACAGCGCGCAGATGCGCGCCCGCGTGACGCCGCTGCTGGAGCGGCTGGGTGCGGATTTCGCGCCGGATACGCTGGTCGAAGACCTGTCCATCGCCGAGCGTCAGATGGTGGAGATCGCCAAGGCGCTCTCGATCGACGCCCGCGTGATCATCATGGACGAGCCGACCTCCAGCCTGACGATTTCGGAGACGGAACGGCTGCTCGAGGTGATTGCCGACCTGAAGGCACACGGCATCTCGGTGATCTATATCTCCCACCGGCTCGGCGAGATCATGACCTGCGCCGACCGCGTCGTGGTGCTGCGCGACGGCCGCACGGTGGGAGAGCTGGCGCGGAACGAGCTAAGCCATGCCGCGATGATCCGGCTGATGATCGGCCGCGACCTGAAAGCGCTGCATACTCCGCCGAAATACCCGCCGCAGCCGGGCGGCTGCGACATCGTCGGCGTCGTGACATCGGCTTTTCCCGACCGGCAGGTTGATCTTTCCGTGCGGCATGGCGAGATCCTGGGCCTGGCGGGGCTGGTAGGCGCCGGCCGCACCTCTCTTGCCCGCGCGGCCTTCGGGGTTGACCCGCTGCTGGGCGGCGAGATCAGGATCGACAACGCGCCGATCGCAATCGCATCGCCGCGCGACGCGATCAGCCAAGGCATCTATCTGGTGCCGGAGGATCGCAAGAAATCCGGGCTCGTGCTGGAGCTGCCGATTCGCGAGAACATGACGCTGGCGAGCCTGTTGGATCATGCGCGGATGTGGCTGGTCAGCGGCGCGGCCGAACGCAAGGTCGCGAAAGAGCAGGTCAGGCGCCTCTCCATCAAGGCGCCGAGCATCGACATGGAGGTGGTGACGCTCTCCGGCGGCAACCAGCAGAAGGTCGTGCTCGGCAAATGGCTGTCCATGCAGCCGCGCGTGATGTTCTTCGACGAGCCCACCCGCGGCATCGATGTCGGTGCCAAGAGCGAGATCTACGCGCTGATGCGCGACCTCGCCAACCATGGCGTCGCGATCGTGATGATCTCGTCGGACATGGAGGAAGTCATCGGCGTCTCCGACCGGGTGGCGGTGATGCATGAAGGCAGCGTCAGCGGCGTGCTCGAGCGGGAGCAGTTCAGCGAATACAACGTATTGCGACTGGCCATGGGCCAGGCGCTGGAAACCGCGGAAGCGGCCGCGCCATGATCAGGAAAGAGCTCGGTCTGGGATTGCTGCTGGTGGTGATCGCCGCCATCACGGGTGCGATCAATCCCGCCTTCCTGTCGCTGGTGAACCTCTTGAACATGGCCAATCTGATCGGCCTGTTCGGTGTGTTCGCGCTCGGCGAGGGGCTCGTGATCATCACCGGCGGCATCGACCTGTCGCTCGGCTCGATGTTTGCGCTGCTCGGCGTCGTGTTCGTCGACCTTCTGACGACCTACGACGTGCCGTGGCCTCTGGCGCTGGCGGCCGTGCTGCTGGGCGGGCTGGTGCTTGGCGGCATCCAGGGGTTCCTGATCACCCGGCTGAAGATGCAGCCCTTCATCGTGACGCTGTGTGGGTTGCTGATCTATCGCGGCGCCGCCCGCTACTACACGAGCGATTCGACCCGCGGCTTCGGTTATGGCGACGAGGCGGCGACACTGAGCAACATCGCCTCGGGCAATGTGGCGGGAATCCCGAACACCTTCATCCTGCTGATCGTCCTTGCGCTGATCCTCGCTGTGCTGCTGCACCGCTCGGTCTACGGGCGCTGGCTTTATGCCGTCGGCAAGAACGAGGAGGCGGCGCGCTTCTCGGGCATCAGCACAAACGTCGTGATCGCAACCGCCTATATCATCAGCGGCGGGCTCGCCGGAGTTTCAACAGTCTTGTTCGTGTTCTACACGAACTCGGTCTCGCCGAGCTCGTTCGGAAATTTCTACGAGCTCTACGCGATCGCGGCCGCCGTCCTGGGCGGGTGCAGCCTGCGCGGCGGCGAGGGGTCTATTCTCGGTATCGTGCTGGGCACGGCGCTGCTGCAGGTGTTGCAGAACCTCGTGAACATCCTGGGCATTCCCAACTCGCTGAACTTCGCGGTGATGGGCACGGTCATTCTGATCGGCGTGTTGGCGGATCAGCAATTGCAGGCACGACGGCGCCGCAAGCTGGCGCTGGCCGGCCTCGCCCGTGCGGCGCCGAAATCGACATTGGCCGAGCAAGTCCAAGGCGCGTCACCGCGCCCCGCGGATGCATTGCCGGCGAGAACGGGTGATCGGGCATGACAGATCCACGCTCCAGTTGACACAAGGCCGCCTGGTCGGCGGCCGCTGGGGGAGGGAGCGCGTTCCAGGCTCGAGGGCTTTGGGCAGGGGCGTGAGGCGAAACAAGCAAAGCCTGAGACGGCGGGAGGACGAGACAAATGTTGCGCAGGTTTATAAACACCGCAGGGGTGTGCGGTGTGGGGATTGCTTTCTCATCGCTGTTTTGCGGTGGAGTATATGCGGCCGATTTTTCGACGAAAGCTGCACCTGTTCCTTATGCGGCTGACGATTTCTGGACGAGACCGTATCTGTTCGGCGATCTCGGCAGGACCAGGCTGAAGGAGCAGGGCATCGATATCGGCCTGACGCTCGGTAACGAATCCGTCGGCAATCTCTCCGGTGGAAGCAGGAACACCGCAGCCAACGCCGGTCAGTTGTGGTTTGGCGCGAAGCTGGACATGGGGAAACTCGCCGGCATCCCCGGCGGCACCGTCGGTCTCACGCTGGTCGACCGCTTCGGCAAGAATCTGAATACCGAAGCGGACATTCCCGCCCTGCAGCTGACGAACGAAGTGTTCGGCCGCGGCAATATTCTGCGCCTGACGCAGCTCTACTACTCGCAGAAGCTTTTCGATGACCGCCTTGAACTCAAAGGCGGCCGTCTTCCGGTCGGCTCGGACTTCTTCTTCGGCCTGTGCGAGTTCATCAACCTGACCTTCTGCGGCGGCCAGCCCGGCAACATCCAGGGCGGCTACATCTACAATTGGCCGGTGAGCCAATGGGCCGGGGTCGTCCACTACAAGATCGCGCCGGAATTCACAGTGTCGGTCGGTGTCTACGACGCCAATCCGGGTTACCTGACGACGTCGGACCCAGGCGTCTACTTCTTGCCCGGCATTCCCGCCTCGAATCGCGCCAGTGGCGTGATGGTGCCGGTGGAATTGGTTTGGACGCCGAAGGGGCCCTTGACCGGGACCTGGAGACTTGGCGGCTGGTACGACAGCGCCTCGTCTATTGATGGCGGCCTTCCGGGTGTCATCAGCACCATCCCGGGCGTCGGTGGCGTGCCGGATCAAAATATCAGCGATCAACGCGGCCGCTTCGGCGTCTACGAGTCGATCCTGCAACGATTGACTGTTGACGGTCCCGGTGCGGTAGGCTGGTACACATTCCTCAACACGACCGTCGCCGATCACCGGACGTCGTACCAGGATTACCAGATCGCCCTGGGCTTCCGGCATACCGGAACGTTCTCCTGGCGTCCCCAGGACGAAGTCGGCTTCGCGGTGGGCACGACCCACGTGAACACGGCTGCCCTCAGTCCCAACGCCGGCGGCAACGAAGTGCCGCTCGAAGTCTGGTACGGATGGCAGGCGACCGGCTGGCTGAACCTCAAGTTCGACGCCCAGTATGTCATCAATCCCGGCGGGCGCGGCTATAACGGGGTGGGCGTGAAGACCGACAATGCCGTGGTTCTTGGCATGCGCACCGAGGTCCACTTCTGACGGGACGCTCACCCGTCTGATGCGAAAGGTGGGGCATGCCCGTCCCACCGGAGCGCACGCAACATGTGGCGGGGGGGGGCCGCGGGGCCGCCCCCCCCCGCCCGCGGGGGGGGCGCGGGGGGGGGGGGGGGGGGGGGGGGGTGGGTTGTTCCTGAGCCACGGATTTTGTCGGGGCCCCCCCCCCCACCCCGCCGGGCCCGCCCCCCCCCGCCGCCCGCGCGCCCCCCCCCCCCCCCCCCCCCCCCCGGCCGCGCGCGCCCCCCCCCCCCCCCCCCCCCCCCGGCCGCGACTTCGGTCATTCCGACGTTGCTGCGGCTAGGCGCGGGACTTGGTTATCACCTATCCCTCGTATTGATCCGGCCCCATCGCCCAAAGCGATTGATCGTGGCCGGATGCGTAATTGCGATTGTTCAGCGCCGGATTGCGATTGACCATCGGCCGCATGAACATCGGGTGGGTGGCGCTGCGAACCTCGTGCTCGACCGTGAACAGCGGCTTGCCGCTGTCGAGATCGACGATGTCGCAGAAGCGGTACTGGTACTGATTGTCCTCGCGCGAGATCAAATCGCGCGCCAGCAGCTTGCGATACGGGCCGGAGAAATCGGTGATGTACATCTGCACGTGGTGGCCGTCATAGTCGCCTTGCGGCTGATCGGTCTCGCGGAACAACAGATGCTGGTCGCGGCCGGTCTTCACGGCGGCAACCGTGCCGTCGCCGTTCCGCAACTCGGATGGCATGCCCATGATCTCGGGGTAGAAGGTGCAGATGCGCGCGGCGGATCCCACCGGCACGTCGAACTCGACATAGGGAATGCCGAGCGCGACGCGACCGAAGCGCGCGGCGTCGGGCTCGTAACAGCGTAGCCGGTTGCCCCACGGACAAATCGCTTCGACATGGTCGTTACGCTCGGCGAAGGCGAACGCCGTGCCCTCGAGCTTCTTCGCGACTGACGCCAATCGCGCCAGCAGCGCCTCGCGGCCTGCGATGACCAACCCGACATGACCGCGCAGCACTTGCGGCCGGCCGCTCGGCAAATGAAACTGGCTCCGTCCAGCGTTGATCCACATGTTGGTGTCGGACACCATCAGAAAGGGATCGCGGGTGAGCCCGAGGCCTGCGACATAGAACAGTGTGGCGAGGCGCTGGTCCGGGACCTGGATGTTGACGTGCTCGAAATGGATCGCGTTGCCGAGATCTTCTTTGGATCGATCGAATTGTTGCGGCATGGACGGGGCTCTGATTGGGGAGGGAGGTCCATACTAGAGCACAATTTCCGCCAGTCGAAATGATTCGCCGATCACATCTCGAGGGTGGGGCATGGCGTCCGTTGCCACCTTGCCGCAAATGCCAATCCCTGTAAGCTGACGAACAGCACAAAGGAAAGAGATCGATGGGAGGGGTTCTGGACGGCGTCCGGGTTCTCGATTTCGGGCGCTATATCGCGGGGCCCTATTGCGCGACCTTGCTGGCCGAATTCGGCGCCGAGGTCATTCGCGTGGAAAAGCGCGACGGCAGCGAGGATCGCTTCGTGGCGCCGGTCGGCGAAAATGGCGAAGGCGCGCTGTTCCTTCAGGTCAACCGCAACAAGAAGTGCCTCACGCTCGATCCGATGAAGCAGGAAGGGCAGGAGGTGATGCGCCGGCTGGTTGCGACCGCGGACGTGGTCGTCGCCAATCTGCCGCCGCAGACCTTGCGCGCGATGAAGCTCGATTACGACTCGCTGAAGGCGATCAAGCCGGACATCATCCTGACGACGGCAACCGCGTTCGGCGGACCGGGGCCATGGTCCGACCGCGTCGGCTTCGACGGCGTCGGGCAGGTCATGTCGGGCGCGGTGTACATGACGGGCGCCGGCGATCCGCCCTACCGGGCTGCGGTCAACTGGGTCGATTTCGGGACCGCGCTGCATTGCGCGTTCGGCACGCTCGCCGCGCTGATCGAGCGCGGCAAATCCGGGCGCGGGCAGATCGTCGAGGGCGCATTGCTCGCCACCGCCTTGTCCTTCACCAATGCCACGCTGATCGAGCAGGCCGTCATCAACGTCAATCGGGTGCCGACAGGCAATCTCGGCCAGACCGCGGCACCCGCCGACATCTATCGCACGAGGGACGGCTGGGTGCTGTGCCAGGTCACGGGGCATCCGCTGTTCAAGCGCTGGGCGAAACTGATGGGCGAGGAGGAGGTCTGGCTGAACGATCCGCGCTTTACCGACGACATCAGCCGCGGCAACAACGGCCCTGTCATCAGCGAGCGGATGGCGCGCTGGTGCGCCGAGCGCACCACGCAGGAGGCCGTCGACACCCTGGGCAAGGCCATGATTCCGACCGGCCCCGTGCTGAGCCCGCAGCAGGCGCTGGATCATCCGCACATCCGCGCCGCCGGATTCATGCAGGACGTCGACTATCCCGGCTTGCCGAAGCCCGCACCGGTGGCGCGCGCCGCCGTCCGCCTGTCGGAAACGCCCGGTGAAATCGCGACGCGCCCGCCCACGCTCGGCGAGCATACCGACCTTATCCTGAGCGAGCTCGGCTACGACAAGGCCGCGACCGCGGCGCTCCGGCAGGGCGGCATCGTCTAGCGGTGAACAACGGCGCCTGCACGGCGGCTTGCCGTCGTGATCGCCGCGCTTTGCCGCACGTTGAGCAATTGCTTCAACGCCTGTGCATCGGCCGGCGCCGCGCTCTTCTGGTCATTGTCGAAATAGACGTAGACGTCGCAGCCCTGCCGCTTCCAGGACGTGATGCGCCGCGCCCATTGCGCCAGCGTGGGTTTCGTATAGTGCCCGTGATAGCGCCCGCTTGGTCCGTGTCCGCGCACATAGACGAAATCCGCGGTGCGCTTCCACGGCGCCGGCGCGTCGTGATGGTCGGACAGGCACAGCGAAATGTTCTCGTCGGCCAGCATCCGCAAGATGCGCGGTTGATACCAGCTCGGATGACGGAATTCGAAACTGTAACGCCGCTTCCGCGACAGCAGCTTGAAGAAGCTGGCGAGGCGGTCCGCGTCGGCCTCGAATTGCGGCGGCAGCTGGAACAGGATCGGGCCGGCCTTGCCGCCGAGCCGTGAGATGCGATCCTCGAGCAGCTCGAGGCTGTTCACCGAGCGATCCGAGAGGCGCTTCCAATGCGTGATGAATTTCGAGGCCTTCCAGGCGAAGACGAAATCGCGGCCGGTCTGCGCCCGCCAACCCTCGACGGCCTCCGGCGTCGGGGTGCGGTAGAACACGCCGTTCAGCTCGGTGGTGTCGAACTGCCCGGCGTAGTAGCTCAGCTGCTGCTTCAGCGTCACGCCCTCGGGAAAGAACGGGCCTCGCCAGGAGGCGTAATGCCAGCCGGAAGTTCCGATCAGAACGCGCGCCATGTTTGACGTGTCCATCCGTTGCGATTTGCCGGATGGGAACGTCCGTGCGGCCGATACGTTGCTCGTGAGCTTGATCAACGCAGGACCGGAACCGATGTACGCGCTGTTCGAAGGAAATAAGCAGATCGGCGACCCCTTTCCCTCCGAGAAGGAAGTGTGGGAAGCCGCCTTGATCGAGGGGCTGGTGACCGACGTGCCGGTCGCGGACGAGGAGGGCGGCCGCCTTCTGCCCGCCGGCTATCACGTCGCGCAGGTCGAGGAGACGTTCGAGCCGAAGCCCGGCTGGAAGCTACCGCGCGAGATCTCGTGAGCGGGCGCGTGTTCGCAGGGCGGTGAGCTTACTACGCGCAGCCAGGCTTAGCCGGATGAATGCGCAAGACCCGGTGAGTTCGTTATCGCTTGAAGCACGGCAAGACGGTCGGGCCTCAAGATGATCCGCCGCGGCGGCTGATCGCCGACTTTCGAAATTGGTCCGTCGACGAAGTAAGTGGCGCACCTCGTTGAGGCCCGTTCAGCGAGGCATGACGGATTTGGATTTGCTCAGGTTCAGTTCTTCGATGCCGCTATCGCGATGTCGGGCCGAAACCCGAAAGCTCGTCGAGACCATCACATGGTTTGCATCGAGGTTGAAATGATACTTGGCAGATCTGACGGCATTTGGCTGAATGAGCCGAAACAATGGACCGAGGAGGGCAACAGCCTTGAAGTGGTCACTGACAATGCCACCGACTTCTGGCGCGAGACTCATTACGGCTTTATCCGCGACAACGGACATTTTCTCGGGTTTCTGGCCGGGGATGCCTTCACGGCCGAGTTGCGGGTGCGAGGTAATTTCCAAGCGCTCTACGATCAAGCCGGCATCATGGTGCGCGTAGACGCTAATCGCTGGCTTAAGGCCGGAATCGAATTTGCGGACGGACGGGCCATGCTTTCGAGCGTATTGACGGATGGGCGGTCGGACTGGGCAACAGCACCCTATGAGCACGACGCACGTGACTTCCGATTGCGGGTAACCGTTGCTCATGGCGTTCTTCGTGTGCAAGCTTCGAACGATGGCAAGGTTTGGCCTCTCATGAGGCTTGCGCCGTTTGCCAAGAAATCTTCCTATCTTGTTGGACCGATGGCTTGCACGCCGGAGCGGGCCGGGCTGGAAGTGGCTTTTTCGGAGTTTCGGATGACGGCGCCGCTCGGCAAGGACCTTCACGATCTAGAATGAGGCTGCTGGCGCGGCCGGAGGCAGCGCTGAAGTCTGAAGTCGCCCATCGCCGTCGGTTGGCGCATTGCAGCGGCAGGTGTGGAGTCGGGGTAGGGCAGAAGCCGTTGCCCGTTGCAGACCGCCGCCTTTGACCCGTCGGAAGCATGGCGGGCATCAAGTGCAGTATCATTCACGGATGCACAGTCTAGTTCGAAGCCAGCGCCGCCTTGGCGACTTCCGCCATCCAGCCCGATGCGACCGGCAGGATCGCGTCGTTGAAATCATAGCGCGGGCCGTGCAGCTCGGCGCCGTCGCGCAATTCGCCATTGCCGATCCAGACGAAGGCGCCGGGGCGCCGCGAGAGAAAGTGGGCGAAATCCTCGCCTGCCATGCTGGGCGCGAGGTCGCGCCGCAGCTCGGCCCGTACCTTGTCCGCGGCGAGGCGGGCGAGATCCGCCTCGGCCGGCGTGTTGATCACGACGCCGACGCCCATGACGATCTCGGGCGTCACCTTGACGCCGAAGCTCGTGGCAATCCCGGCGCAGATCTGTTCGATCCGCGCCACGACGGTGTCCTTCACCGCATCGCGATGGTAGCGCAGCGTGCCGCCGATCGAGACGCGTCCGGCGATTTGGTTGCGTGCCGTGCCGCCTTCGAGCGTACAGAGCGAGAGCACGGCGGTGTCGAGCGGATCGACGCTGCGCGAGACGATCGATTGCAGCGCCACGATCAAATGGCCGGCCGCCATCACCGGATCGCGCGTCAAATGCGGCATGCCGGCGTGACCGGCATGGCCATCGATGGTGATGGTGATGCGCCCGCCGGAGGCCATGACGACGCCGTCATGGACCGCGATGGTGCCGGCGGCAAGCCCCGGCCAGTTGTGAAAACCGAACACCCGCTCCATTGGAAAGCGCTCGAACAGCCCGGCCGCGACCATCGCACGCGAGCCGCCATAACCTTCCTCGGCCGGCTGGAAGATGAAATCAACCGTCCCGCTCCAGCTGGTGTCGGCGGCAAGCAGCGCGGCGGCGCCGAGCAGCGAAGCGGTATGTCCGTCATGGCCGCAGGCATGCATCACACCGGGATTTTGCGAAGCGTAAGCTAGCCCCGTATCTTCGGTGATCGGCAGCGCATCCATGTCGGCGCGCAGGCCGACGCGGCCCTGTGCAGCCCCTCGCGTGAGGGTCGCGACGATGCCGTGACCGCCAACGCCTGACACAAAGGGAATGCCAAGTTCGGTGAGCTTGTCTTGCACGAAAGCGGCGGTGGCTTTCTCCTGGAGGGACAGTTCGGGATGCGCATGCAAATGCCGGCGCCACGCCGTCAGTTTCTGGTGCAGCTCGGGGGTCAAGGCGGGAATCTCTCGGCTTGTGTGTCGGCATCGACACCATAGCCGAATAACCGCAGCTTGCATCAAGCGTCAGCGAATGCCTCGCGTGCAGCAACGCGTTAGTGATTGCCGGGGCAGATCGACTGCGCTCCACTTCACCTCTCCCGCTTGCGGGAGAGGCCGGGAGAGGGCTCGATCGTCATTGGGGATCTCACTGCGGAGACACCCTCTCCCCAACCCTCTCCCGCAAGCGGCAGAGGGGTCGCACTCGCGGCCGTGGCTCCGCGCTACGCCGACAGCTTCGCCAGCCCATCCCAGTCGAAGCTGATGCCGTGGCCGATACGGTCCGGCGCGAGCGCCAGCCCGTCCTGCAGCATCAGCGGATGCTCGATATATTTGTCGAGCCCAAAACCGTGCGCCTCCAGATACGACCGGTTCGGGCAGGCTGCGAGCAGGTGCACGGTGATGTCGTGCGCGCCGTGGCTGGTGACGGGCAGGTTGAACGCTTCCGCCAGCCGCGCGATCTTCATGAAGGCGGAGACGCCACCGCAATGACGTCAGGCTCGGGATAGGACACCGCGCCTGCGACGATGTAGTTCTTGAACTCCCACAGCGAACGCAAATTCTCGCCCGCCGCGATCGGCACGCCGCCGGCCTGCATGATGCGGGCGTGGCCCGCGACGTCGTCGGGAATGATCGGCTCCTCGAGCCAGGTGAGGTCGTAGGGTTGGAACGCGCGGGCGGCGCGGATCGCTTCCTCGACCGTCCATTTCATGTTGGCATCCACCATCAGCGGAAAGCCGTCGCCGAGATGCTGCCGCATCGCCGCGACCCGGGCGACATCTGATTTGAGATCGGGGCGGCCGGCCTTCATCTTGATGGCGCGAAAGCCCTTGGCGAGATTGCCGTCGGTCTGCTTGAGCAGAGCCTCGACCGAGAGATCGAGGTCGATGCCGCCGGCATAGCAGGGCACGCGCGCATCGAAGCCGCCGAGCAATCGATACAGCGGCAATTTCGCGCGCCGCGCCTTCAAATCCCACAGCGCGATGTCGAGCGCCGAGAGTGCCAGCACCGCCGGCCCGCCGCGCCCGCCATAATGCAGCGCCCACCAGACCTGATGCCAGATCGCTTCGGTATCATCGGCTTCGCGGCCCTCGACCAGCGGCGGGATTTCGCGCTTGAGGATGTCGGCGACGGCGCCGCCATTGCGCCCGACCGTGTAGGTGTAGCCGACGCCCTCGGCGCCATCGGCATCGCGGATGCGGCAGGTGATCAGCTCGAACGCGGCGATGTCGCCATGGGTCGAGTCGGAGAGCATGACGGGGAGGGGGATCCGGTAGAATCCGGTCTCGATGGTCGAAATGCGCGGCATGCAGCCTCCCTTATTTTTTTCTTGTAGGATGGGTAGAGCGCAGCGAAACCCATCATCGTCATCTTCGCAAGTAGCGATGGGTTTCGCTGCGCTCTACCCATCCTACGAAGTTAGCTCACCGCATCGTTGCGAGCTGCACGGCCAGCGCGCAGGCGCGATCGTATTCGTCGAGATTGATCCACTCGTCGATGGTGTGCGCCTCGTTCTGGCCGGCGCCGAAGGTCACGGTTGGAACGCCGTGGCGGACCATCCAGTTGGCATCGAGGCCGCCATTGGCGGTGCGCACGTTCGGGGTGCCGCCGATGGCGGACACGGCCTCGACCGCGCGTTTGACGACGGGAAGGTTGTCCTTCATGCGGAACGGGAAATAATCGGTCTCGGCCTTGAACTTGACCTTGCCGGACTTGCCTTGCGCATTGGTGACTCTCTTGGCGGCCTTCTCGAACGCGGCTTTGTAGGCTTTCGTGATCTCCTTGAAGAACTTTCCGTCGTGGCTGCGGCTTTCGCCGCGCACATGCACGTAGTCGGTGACGACATTGGTGGCGTCGCCCGCAGGCCGCCCCTCGCCGCCGGTGACGGGGCCGACATTGCTGGTGCCTTGCTGCTTGCGCTTGACCACCTTGCCGAACCAGCCGCCGGCCTTCACGTCGGCGAGCGCGAGGGCCATGATCATGGTCGATGAAATGCCGCGCTCCGGCGCGACGCCGGCATGCGAGGCGCGGCCGAAGATCTCGACGGTCCAGCGGTCGGCACCCACAGCGCCGATGACGACGTTGGAGGCCGAGCCGCCGTCATAGTTGAACGCCATCACCGGCGAGCCGAGCTCGTCGAGATTGACGTGGCGCGCGCCGTAGAGCCCGCTCTCCTCGCGCACGCAGAACAGCAACGTGATCGGCGGATGATCGAGCTGCTGCTTCTCGAGCTCGGCCGCCAGCGTCACCAGCACGCCGCAGCCGCAGCGATTGTCGCCGCCGAGTGCGGTCTTGGCCTCGTTGACGATCTTGCGACCCGACTTCTTCGGCCTGGCGCCGGCGCAGAGCGGTACGGTGTCCATGTGGGTCATGAACATGATGCGCGGCTGGTTGTGCAGCGCGCCGCGGCCGGGCAGATCGACGATGAGGTTGCCGGTCTCGGTCGGCACCGGAATGCGCGTATTGGCGTCATCGAGCCGGATCGCCTTCGCCGGTACGCCGCTTTCCTTCAGCGCAGCCGTGAGCTCACGCCCGATCGCCGCCTCCTGTCCGGTGACGCCCTCGACGGCGAGAAAGCGCATGAGGCGGTCGGTGGCGGCTTTGGTGTCGACAGGCATGAGATGTCCCTTTGATGCACGGTGCCTGCCAGCATCCCCTGCGGCAACTTGTTTCGCAAGGCGGCCTCAACGCATGAACTGTGGCGCCGCGTTGCTGTGCGCGCATGGTCCCAGAACCAACCGCTATTCCCGTCCGATCAGTCGTGCACGATGGCCGTCGCCTCTATTTCGACACGAGCCCGGGCGGGGGTTAAAGCGGCTACCTGAACGAGCGTGCTTGCCGGACGCGTCGCCCCGAATGTTTCGCGATGGGCGCGAGCGACTTGGTGTGTGTCCGCCATATCGAGAACGTAGACGACTGTTCTCACCACGTGCCGCAGCTCCGCTCCAGCATCTGCAAGCGCCTCGGCGACTATCGCGATTGCGCCCAGCATCTGTATGTACGCATCCCCTTCGAGTGCTGGAGGACGAGCCGTCGTTCCGGAGACGAAGACATGGTCCCCGACACGGACGGCACGCGCATAGCCGTAGCTGTCCTCAAAAGGATAGCCGGACATGACGCTTTTCCTGATCAAAACGATTTCCCACGTCTGCATCTACGACATCAGCACGCCTTCCGCACCGGATGTCTGCGAATTGACATCCTCCTGCCGGGACTTCGCCGGCTACATCTGCCGGGCCGCCCCGGAGACCCGGATGCTCGCGCCGGGTTCGGCGCTGATCTCGGCACGCAGCCGCGACGGCACGCCCATGTCCTCGCCCTGAACGATATCAATCGTGCCGCCATGAGGCCAGCCAAGGTCCCGCAGATATCCGGCGAGGGCCGCGGCCGCGGCGCCTGTCGCGGCATCCTCGTAGACCCCGCCGGCTGCGAATGGATTGCGGGCGTGGAACAGCGTGTCGGTCTCGGCATGGACGAGGCTGATGGTGACGAGGCCGGCTGCAGTCATCAACTGCCGCCCTTGCTCCAAGTCATAATGCATCGCGGCCAGCTTCTGCCGGCTCGCCAGGGCCAGGACGAGATGCAGGGCGCCGGCCTCGGCGATCGCGGGAGGTAGGCGCGGGTCGAGATCGGCAACGCTGTACGAAAACAGGCCCAGCGCGGCCGCGACCAGTGCGTCGGGCGCCTGCGCGCTGCGCGTGCGCGGCGATTGCAGCGCCGCCATCAGTGCGGACTGCTTCCGCCAGCCTGTCACCGTGATCGCTGTGTCGTTGAGCTGGAGCGCGAAGGTGCCTTCGCCATGGGCAAGGGCGAGCGCGGCCCCGAGCGCGATCGTTGCATGGCCGCAGAACGGCACCTCGATCTCGGGGGCGAAGTAGCGTACCCGCCAGCCATCCTGGTTTGGCGCGGCGAAGACCGTCTCCGAATACCCGACCTCCGCCGCGATCGCCAGCATCCGGTCGGCCGGAGGCAGCGCGTCGCAGAGTACGACCCCGGCAGGGTTGCCCCCGTTCTCTCCTTGCGAAAAAGCGGCGATCCGCTGCACGTCCATTCGTCCCTCCAGAAGACCAGGAACTCCGAGCCTACCGGTTTTGGACGGTCCGCGTATAGGCCAGAAAGATGAGCGTACCGAACAGAAGCATGGCTGCCATGAACAACAGCACCGCCGGCAGTCCCGCGAACGCGGCCACCGCGCCGGTGATCGACTGCATCAGCGCCGCGCCGAGGAAGAAGGCGAGATTGATCGCCGAGAGCGCCTTGCCTGCCACTTGCGCATCGACGAGCTGCCGCGACATGCCGAACAGCAGCGGCTGTGCCGAGGTCGCCAAGCCAATGAGCACGAACAGTACGAGGTCGTATTGCGGCGGCATCACGGGAAGGCCGAGCAGCATCGAGACGGCATAGTGCGGCGCCCCTAACGCCATCAGCGCTAGCAGCAATGCGCCGGCCAGGTGTGTTCCCGCCACCAGCGCGCGGCGGCGTCCGAGCCTGCGGTCGATCATGCCGACGAGAAGCGGACCTGCAATCATCGCCAGCGTGAACGCGCCGAGCTGGTTGCCGGCCTCGACCCGCGACAATCCCTTGACCTGCATCAGCCACGGCCCGCCCCACAGGCCGCGCAGCACCAGCGAGGTCGCAAGCGACACCAGCGCCAGCGCGATCAGGCCGCGCAAGGGGCGCGACAATCCGAGCCTGAGCACCTCGATCATCTGCGACAGCGGCGAGGATTCGTCCTTGTGCTCGGCCGGCTGGTTCGGCACCAGCAGGAACACCGCGAGCGCCACGGCGACGCCGCCGAGCGCCGAGATCCAGAACCCGGCGCGCCAGCCGTAGGTGTCGACCACGAAGGCGAGCGGGCTCGACGACAACAGCATGCCGATATTGCCGATCGAGAGGATCGCGCCCGACCAAAGCCCGAAGCGGGCGGCCGACAATTGCTTGGCCGCCAATGTCATCGGGCACATCAGCATGCCGGAGGTGGCAACGCCCAGCAGCACCTGACCGACCGCGAAGCTTTCGGGGCCCGTTGCGAATCCCGATGCGATGGCGCCGACCACGGTTCCCGCGAGCAGGCTCAGCGACACCGGCCGCACGCCAAAGCGGTCCATCGCCGCACCGACCGGGATCTGCGCGGCCGCAAACGCGAACGGGTAGACCGAGGTGAGGCTCGCCAGCGCCTGCGGTTCGATGCCGAAATCCGCCGCCATCAAATCGAGGCTGACCGCCGGAATGGTGCGCAGTAAGGTCGAGAGCATGTGCCCGCAGGCGAGCGCAAGCAGCGCAAAGATCAGCGCGCGGGTGGCTCCCGCGTCGTTGGTGGCGGCGGTGGTCATGGGCGTTGCGTCCCGAGAAGGTTTCGGGTGGGGTTACATGATTGACGGGTGCGTGCCAACATCGGGAACGCCATGGCCGCAATGTCATGGATGCACAAGGCAAGTGACATCATGTATCTCGGCATCGACCTCGGCACCTCTGCCGTCAAAACCGTTCTGGTCGACGACGCGCAGCGCGTGGTGGCGAGCCGCAGCCGGTCGCTGACGGTCTCTTCGCCGCGTTCCGGCCATTGCGAGCAGGACCCGGCGCAGTGGATCGAGGCCACATTTGCGACGCTGGACGCGCTGAAGGCAGATCACGCGCGCGAACTGGCCGCGGTCGAGGGCATCGGCCTGTCCGGCCAGATGCACGGCGCGACGCTGCTCGACGCCAGCCACACGCCGTTGCGGCCCTGCATTCTCTGGAATGACGGACGGTCGTTTGCGGAATGCGCTGAGCTGGAGCGGCGCTGGCCCGCCTTGCGAATGACGACAGGCAACAAGGCGATGCCGGGATTCACGGCGCCAAAATTGCTGTGGGTCGCGCGGCATGAACCGGAGATCTTCGCGGCGACAAAACTCGTGCTGCAACCAAAAGCCTATCTGCGCCTGGTGCTGACGGGCGAGGCGATCGAGGATGTCTCGGACGCCTCGGGTTCGCTGTGGCTCGATGTTGTCAGCCGCGATTGGTCGGATGAGGGGCTTGCCACGACCGCGCTGTCGCGCCGGCAGATGCCGCGTCTGGTCGAGGGCTGCGCGCCGGCGGCACGGCTGCGAGGCGAGTTGGCGCAGCGCTGGGGCATGACCGGGCGGCCGATGCTCGCCGGCGGGGCCGGCGACAATCCGGCGGGAGCCGTCGGCATCGGCGCCATCAATCCCGGCGCAGCCTTCATTTCGCTCGGAACCTCCGGCGCATTGCTGGTGCCCACCGAGACGATCGCGGCCAATCCGGAGCGGGTCGTGCACACGTTCTGTCACGCCGTCCCCGACAGGTGGATACAAGCCGGCGCGATCCTCTCGGCGGCCTCGTGCCTGGCCTGGATCGCGCGGCTGTTGGGGACTTCCGAGGCCGACCTGCTGGCGCCGCTCGGGTGCCGCCCGCGGGCGCCGTCGCAGGTCAGCTTCCTGCCGTACCTCTCCGGCGAACGCACCCCGCACGATGATCCGGATGTGCGCGGCATGCTCGACGGGCTCAGTCACGCCACCGATCGTGATGCGATCGTGCAAGCCGTGCTCGAAGGCGTCGCCTTCGCGCTGGCGGATTGCCGGGACGTCCTTGCCGAGACCGGATTGGCGATCGCGGAGGCGGATGTCATCGGCGGCGGCTCGCGGTCGCGGTTCTGGCTTGCAGTGCTGGCCAATGTCCTGAACGTGCCGGTGCACCGCTTTGCCGACGGCGAGACGGGCGCGGCGTTTGGTGCGGCGCGGCTTGGCCGCCTCGCCGTCACCGGGGAGGCGATTGATGCCGTCTGCACTGCACCACGGCGCGTCGAGACCTTCGAGCCTGAGCCCGCGCTTGCGCAGGCCTATGCCGAGCGGCTTCCGCAATGGCGCCGCCTGTACCGGCCGCGGCGCTGATCGCGATACGCGATGATGTGGCGAAGAAAAGGCATCACGCGCGGGATCGGTTCCGTCTGCAAAAGATAAAAGCAGCGCCGGACCGTTCGTCGGCATGCGTGAGGTATTGCCCTGCGCCACAACCTTTTGTTTAATGCTTGCACCCGCGCCAGGGACCAACGAGACGCGGGTGAGATTGCGATGCCGCCGTCGGCGCATCGGGGAGGTGTGATGAGCGAGCCCATCCTCGAGATGCGCCGGGTCTCTAAATCGTTCTTCAGCATCAAGGCGCTGCGCGACGTCGACCTCACCGTCTACGCGGGCGAGATCCACGCTTTGATGGGCGAGAACGGCGCCGGCAAATCCACCCTGATGAAGATCCTGTCGGGCGCCTACCGGCCGGACCCGGGCAGCGAAATCCGCATCGACGGCCAGCCCGTGCAGATCAGCGGTCCGCTCGGCGGCCGCGCGGCCGGCATCGCGATCATCTATCAGGAACTCTCGCTCGCCCCCAATCTGAGCGTCGCGGAGAACATCTATCTCGGTCGCGAGGTCTCCCGCGGCGGCTTGCTGGCGCGCGAGGCGATGCAGGCCGGCGTCGGTCCGATCCTGGCGCGGCTCGGCGCGGATTTCACGCCGCAGACGCAGGTCGCCAATCTCTCGATGGGCCAGCGCCAACTGGTCGAGATCGCGCGCGCGCTGCACGCCCGCTCCAGGATCCTGATCATGGACGAGCCGACCACCGCGCTGTCAGCCGGTGAGAGCGAAAGGTTGTTCGCGCTGATCCGCCAGCTGCGTGCCGAAGGGCTCGCCATCATCTACATCTCGCATCGCATGGATGAGGTCTATGCGCTCGGCGACCGCGTCACGGTGCTGCGTGACGGCACGCTGGTCGGTTCGCTCGACAAGGGCGACATCCGCGCCGACACCATCGTCCGGATGATGGTGGGTCGCGACGTCTCCTCCTTCTACAAGAAGGAGCATGATCCCAGGAATGATGCGCGGTCGGGAGCTCCCGTGCTCGCGGCCGTCGACATCGCCGACGGCAGGCGCGTCAAGGGATGTTCGCTGACGGTGCATGCGGGCGAGGTCGTCGGCCTTGCCGGCCTGGTCGGCGCCGGCCGCACCGAGCTTGCGCACCTCATCATCGGCGCCGCGCCGATGATCTCCGGTCATGTCGAGATCGAGGGGCGCACGGTCTCGATCCGCACGCCCGGTGAGGCGCTGGATGCCGGCATTGCCTATCTCACCGAGGACAGGAAGGCGCTCGGCCTGTTCCTCGACATGTCCTGCCTCGACAACATCAATCTCGCGGTGCTCGGCCGGGATGCGAAATTCGGCGGCATCCTCGACCGCGACAAGGCCCGCGACCGCGCCAAACGCGCGTTTGCGGGGCTCGGCATCCGTGCTGCGAATGTCGCTGTTCCCGCCGGCGGGCTCTCCGGCGGCAACCAGCAGAAAGTGCTGCTGTCGCGGCTGCTCGCGATCGGCCCGAAAATCCTGATCCTCGACGAGCCGACGCGCGGCGTCGACGTCGGCGCCAAGTCCGAGATCTATTCGATCATCGACAATCTCGCGAAGTCGGGCACCGCGGTTCTCGTCATCTCGTCCGACCTGCCCGAGATCATCGGCATCTGCGACCGCGTCATCGTGATGCGCGCGGGACATATCGCCGGGCAGATCCGGCGCAACGCGACATCGCCGCTCAGCCAGGAGGACATCATGGCCCTCGCCACCGGAACGGAGCAGCTCGATGCCTGAGAACGGCGCTTCCTCCAGCACCGCCCCCGCCAAAGCCGTCCCCGTCGCGCCCGGTCTTGCCGCCGCGCAGGAGACGAAGCGGCAGCGGACGCGGATGATCATTCGCGCGGTCGGCATGCTGCCGGTGCTGCTGCTGCTGTGCATCGGTTTTCACGTGCTGTCGGACGGCCGCTTCTTCACCGGCCAGAACATCGGCATCGTGGTGCAGCAGTCCGCGGTCAATACCGTACTGGCCGCAGGCATGACCTTCGTCATCCTCACCGGCGGCATCGACCTGTCGGTCGGCTCCATCCTGGCGGCGTCGGCGATGGCCGGGCTGATCATCTCCAAATTCCCCGATCTCGGGGTGCTGTGGTTGCCGGCCGCGGTGCTCACCGGCGCCGTCTTCGGCATTCTCAATGGCGGCTTGATTGCGCTGTTGCGCCTGCCGCCCTTCATCGTCACGCTGGGGTCGTTGACCGCCGTGCGCGGCGCGGCGCGGCTGCTCGGCGCCGACACCACGGTGTTCAATCCGTCGATCCCCTATGCTTTCATCGGCAACGGCGCCTTGACCCTCATTCCCGGCGTATTGTCGATTCCCTGGCTCTGGGTGATCGCGTTGCTGGTCATCCTGGTGTCGTGGCTGGTGCTCAAGCGCACCGTGCTCGGCGTCCACATCTACGCGGTCGGCGGCAACGAGAGCGCGGCGCGACTCGCCGGCATCAAGGTCTGGGCCGTGCTGATCTTCGTCTATGGCGTGTCCGGCCTGCTCGCGGGCCTCGGCGGCGCGATGCAGGCGGCGCGGCTCTACGCCGCCAATGGCCTGCAGCTCGGCCAGTCCTACGAGCTCGACGCCATCACCGCCGTGATCCTGGGCGGCACCTCCTTCGTCGGCGGCATCGGCTCGATCTGGGGAACGCTGGTCGGCGCGCTGATCATTGCTGTGTTGTCGAACGGCCTGATCCTGATCGGCGTATCCGACGTCTGGCAATACGTGATCAAGGGCCTGGTGATCATCGGCGCGGTCGCGCTGGACCGCTATCGGCTGCAGGGCTCGGCCCGCACGTGAGCGCGGAAAAAATGCCGTGGGCGCTGCAGCGTCATGTTCATTTCGTCACGGCAACTGGTCGCCGTGCCGGAGCTTCAAACAGACCAGGGAGGAAGCCAATGTTGAAGTCGATCTCGTTTGCCGGCGCCGCGATGGCGCTCGTCCTGAGCTCCGCGCCGTCTTTCGCGAAGGAGCTCAAGTCGATCGGCGTTTCCTTGGGCTCGCTCGGCAATCCGTTCTTCGTCGCATTGTCGAAGGGCGCCGAATTCGAGGCCAAGAAGACCAACCCCAACGTGAAGATCACCACCGTCGGCTTCGAATATGACCTCGGCAAGCAGGTCACCCAGATCGACAATTTCATCGCCGCCGGCGTCGACCTGATCCTGCTCAACCCCGGCGATCCCAAGGCGGTCGGCCCGGCGATCAAGAAGGCGCAGGCCGCCGGCATCGTCGTCGTTGCCGTCGACACCGCGGCCGAAGGCGCCGACGCCACGGTGACCACCAACAACGTCCAGGCCGGCGAGATCTCCTGCCAGTACATCGTCGACAAGCTGGGAGGCAAAGGCGACGTCATCATCGAGAACGGCCCGCAGGTCTCCGCGGTGATCGACCGCGTCGTCGGCTGCAAGAACGTGCTCGGCAAGAACCCCGGCATCAAGGTCCTGTCCAACGACCAGGACGGCAAGGGCTCGCGCGAAGGCGGCCTCACGGTGGCGCAGGGCTATCTGACCCGCTTCGCCAAGATCGACGCCATCTTCGCCATCAACGATCCGCAGGCGATCGGCACCGACCTTGCCGCGCGCCAGCAGCAGCGCACCGGCATCATCATCACCGCGGTCGACGGCGCACCGGACATCGAAGCAGCCCTCAAGGATCCGCAGGCGGCGCAGATCCAGGCCTCCGCCTCGCAGGACCCGTTCTTCATGGCCCGCCGCGCCGTGCAGGTCGGCGTCAACATCCTCAACGGCCAGAAGCCGGCGTCCACGGTCGAGCTGCTGCCGTCGAAACTCGTGACGCGCGACAATGTCGGCGAGTACAAGGGCTGGACCTCGGACCGGTCGCAGTAGCGGGCGCGAGACGGCCGGCGCCGGATGTGGCGCTGGCCGGCTTGCGTGGCGTGGTGCTAGCTCGGCATGCAGCGTTTGACCGGGGCTGGGTCGACCGCGCTCTCGTTAGGCTCATGATCTTGAGGTCGCAGGTTCAAATCCTGTCCCTAATCATACCCGCAGACTCAACCACCCGACGTCCGCTTTTCGACACGAAGCGGGCCCCTGGCTTTCAATGCACCAGTTCAGCTTGTGATCCAAAGCGGACACCGGGGTCTATACTGCGCTGCTATAGATTCCGACGCAGGAAGTATCCAATCTCACCCTCGATACGTCGATGGACCGATGCACGGTCGACGCGGGGAGCATCCTTGCAGGCCGCAGGCGCCTCAGCTTCCACCGCGGGAGGGCATGGACCGAAGAATATGAAATGGCCGCCCGGTACGGTCTCCTGTCGAGGCGGATGGGGCAATGCCGCCGCGAGAGCGATGATATTGCCCTCAGCTTTGAGAGCGCTGCTTTCCGCGCGATAGAGGAGCGTCGGCATGTCGACCGATGTTAACCCGTCCCGACCGAACAAGGAACCAAACGGTTCCAACAGGACGAGAGTTTTCACGGCGAGCGCATCCGCCGATCTCTTGCCGACCGCGTTGGCCAAGGAGCCATCGGTCGGCACGCCGTCGCAGGCCATCGGATCGTCTGTCCGGTCTCGGCAATAGGCCGCTAGGTGAGCTAGGCTAGGAGCCCCGCCCGCGACGATCAGCGCGACGGCTCCGCCGTAAGAAAATCCCATCATGCCAAGACGATTAGGATCGGCATGCGTCGCGAAGCGTGGATCGGCCAACATAGCATCAAGAGCCTTGTGGATCTGACGTGGTCGATCTTCGAGAGCTTCGCGAGGGCGCTTGGATCCAGGATGAAACGGCGCGATCACCACAAAACCTTCGCGCGCCAAGGACGTGAGAAGAGCGGCATAAGGGAACGGACTGCCCCCCGCTTTGATCGTTCCCCCACCACCATGCGAGAAGAGGATAACTGGAGAGCGCGTCCCGGAAGCGATCTGCGCATCGCGACTGGCAGTGATTGTGAATGGCCCATCCTGAAAGGAGACTTCGGCCGCGTCTGTCGGATACGCAACCAATGCATCGAACGGGACGGCGTCCTGCACGGTGATGCGCGTGATGCCAGCGCGAAAGCGCTGCGGATCCGCTTGGGCGGATGTGCCCGCGACCAGTAGTGCGAGCACGAGAAACAGGGCACGCATGTGCACAGCAACACAGCCGGCTATCCGATCAAGACCCAGCGATCGGACGACCGAAGGGTCGCCTACCGGGCCAGGCCGGCCTAAAACGCATTGCACCATTGCTGCCCCATCGTTGCGTCAGATGTATTCAGCCAAGCGTAGGTATTTTGTCAGAATCGCGGACGAGTTGATAGCCGGTGGCCTGTAATGTCGCCTTCTGGCCCATAGCTGACCTGTCCCGCGCAGCCGGTCCATGACCGTTTGTGACCCTTAGCCGACCTCGCGCCGCTTTGGCTCAGGTGCGGACATCAAGTTGCACCAGAATTGCGATCGGACAATTCCACCGGCTTGCTCAGCGACATCGTGTGTTGGTGGGGTGCGCCGCCGCGTCAATGCGTTACCACGATGAAATCCGTGTCTTTTCCCGTCTCCTGGCTAATTCCGTTGTCGGAAACAATCAACGAAGAGGCCGGCGTCAGGAGTTCAGAGATCTTCTCAACCGTATCCTGGGGCATTTCGATGCGGTTGAGCGCCGCGTTGGCTTTGTCGGGTAACGGTTCCGGCGCGGTTTGCTTCGCGGGCGCTTCTCGCCGTTTCGTGGCAGCTTCGGACATACGGGGCAATTCCTCTGGAATCGACACGACGCTCCAGCGAATAGCCGTTCCCTCGTTCTGGAATTCCATTGCGGTAAACACGTGCGTTCCCAGCGGCTCCTCCGGATTTTCGATCTTGACCGGGACATCAAACAACGGCGTGAAGCCCTGACGCACGAACAGCTTGCTCAACTTACGACTGACGAAGATGGAGATCGGGACGATCTTTTTAGGCACGCTTGCAGCGGGAGCCGAGCCCGGCTCCTGGAGACTGGCGGCTTCTGGAGTCTCGGCGCTTGACACCAGTGATCCCTGCGTTGCCGCGGCTGCACCGATGCTCTTGGTTGCGACGGTGGCACTCTGGAATTCGGACGAACCGGACGCGGCTTTCGGTTGAAAAAGATGCGGATTGGTTATCTCGACCGGCTGGACATCACCATGCGCAATGATCACGCGCGTGCCGCGCTTCGTGAGATGCCAGAGTCGAACGGCAAAATCATTTTTCAAACGGATGCAGCCGTGTGACGCTGGATGCCCGGGCACGACACCGGCGTGCAACGCTATCCCTGACCAGGTGATGCGTTGCATGTAGGGCATGGGGGCGGCGCTATAAATATTTGAACGGTGCCATCGTTCTTTGCTGATGACGCTGAACACGCCGAGGGGAGTCGGATGCCCCTCCATTCCCGTGGACACCGAAGAGCGTGCAATCAGGGCCCCGTTGTCAAAAAGCGAGACCCGTTGGTCTGCGAGCGAGATGATGATCTGGAGCGGGCCCTTCGGAAGGGGCTCGGGCCGAACGCTCTTGGCCGTTTCAGAGTTTGTCTGCCGGTGGTGGTGCTTGTCTTTGTACGGAGCGTATGGGCTTCGCCAGAACGTGTGTTGGGGTCCAAACAGAAATTGAGCGTGTGCGATCCCCGCAGGGAGCATGAAAATGGCGAGTACAGCGGTTGTTATCGCGCGCTGCATTGCTGGTAATTCCTTAACGAGCATCGCCCGGTCCCGTAGGCGCGATTCCATCGTTTCGAGACGATGCGCGAAGCCGAAGCCTGATGCGTCATCCTGACAGCGCACCAAGCCTCTCCTCCAAATCTGGTCGCAGTGGGTCGAAAATTGGACCGTACTCACAATTACCGTGGGAGTTGCCGCTGAGACGGGCGCGATTGCTTGTGATCGACGCGTTGCAATCGGGCAACACGTTTCGGAAAAATTGACGAGCGGCCGTTTGCGCCATTGCGCGACCCACATTGAACCCAAGAATGAGCCTCTTCGCATGCTTGGCTTTTCTACACGGCTCCGGTGGAGCGTATGGGGGCGACGGCATCATGGACCCGCGGCGATTTGCGATAGTGGCGCCGACGTTTTGCGGAACGGTCGTTCTCGCGGGGTGGATCGCTGGCTGGCTGGCTGGCTTGGGTCCGGCCGGCACCGAGAACGCCCGCGCAGTGACCATCCAGGACCGCGCAGCATCTCTCGCCGCCACCGCGATGCTCGCGGATGAACCGCAGGCAATCGCAATGGGCAACACCGGACCCGCGAACGCCGCTGTTGCTAGCGCCGAAGTGGCGACGGCCGCTGAGCCCGCGGCGGGGACGGCCACCGACACCACGGCGGCCTCGGATAAATCGGAATCGATCGTCGTGGCCGCGTTGCCCGATTCGTCGCAAACGCTGTCGGCCGATTTACCGCCTGCGCAGGACTCGGTGGACTTGGGCCACCACGATGTCGCCCAGCTGGCGCCGACCACGTGCGGTGCATCCGGCGGTGCCTCCAGCACGGGGCCGCAGGATTTCCGGTATCTCATTTGTTATGTCTGGTCCGAACTGCCGCCTGCCGAGAAGCCGGCGGCGATCGTCTTGCGTTCGTTCAAGGACATCCCGGTCGGAACGCCGGTGGAAGAGATCAAGCGCGCGTCCGACGCTTTCGGTCTGGATTTCACTTTCATGAAGGCCGTGGCCAAGGTCGAGTCCGGTTTCGATCCCAAGCAGCGCACCGGGTCATATATCGGGCTGTTCCAGCTGAGCAAATACGAGTTCAGAAAATTCGGCTCCGGAGACATTCTTAGTCCCCGCGATAATGCCGTTGCGGCAGCCTACAAGGTCATCACGGAAGGCATTCTATTCCAGTGGGTGACGCACAGGAAGCCGGACTTGAACGATCTTTACCTGATCCATCAGCAGGGCTGGGAAGGCGCCGCGGAGCACCTCAGCCAACCCAATCGCATCGCCTGGAAATCGATGTGCGCCACTGGCGAAGGCAGGGAGAAGGGCGAAAAATGGTGCAGGCGCGCGATCTGGGGCAATACGCTTCCGGCCGTCAAAGAGGCGTGGAAATCCGTGGAGAAGCTGACGTCGGAGGCGTTCGTCGGAATGTGGCGCGAGCGGGTTGCTCATTTCCAATCGAAATACATGGGCACCGCGACCGCCGACGCCGAGCGGGCGCAGGCACCAGTGAACTCCCGTTGAGTGGTTAGCAGGAGTTGCCGCACCCGCGGGCGAGCGGGCCTTCCGTCGCTGGTCGCGCGGATGCGCTTTATATTGTTGCCTGATCAGTCATTCGCGCCGACATCGGTAAAAAGGAACCCCGCCGGCGTCTTGGTAAAGACGAAGATGACCTCGCCGCAGAAGACGAAGTAAGTGTCATTGTTCTCTTGATCGCGGTCGTAGACGGCCTTGCCGCGCTGGATACACGCGCGGTTTTTCGCCGTGAACGAGGTCGGATAGGTCTTGGCGCGAAATTGCGCGGCGTCACGAATTGCGCTGTCGTTCATGAACGGCAATCGTGTCATACCGGCGACGGCGGCGGAATCGTTTGTCCTCAGCGCCGCGCGAAACCTCTCGATGAAGGCATCGAATTCCTTCTGCAAGGCAGGAGAAGCGACGGCTTTCTTCGCTTGTACAACGGCTGGAGCAAGGTTCACGAAAGCGGTTGCGAGCATAATTCTCAGCAAAAATCCCAAGGGTCGGCTCCGTCCATCGACTAATCAAGGCCCTCCGACCGATCCAAATCCATGGTGTTCTGTTGCGTCAAGGGCTTTCTGGCGCGCCAGCGCAGCGTTAGCCCGCGCCCAGGCGTGGACCAACAGCATTTGCTTGGCGCCCACTGCTGCTTTTCAACCCTTAGCCGATCTCGAGGCTGGCGCCGAGCTTGTCCGCTCGTGACGGCGTAGCCGAGCAAAGCCCTCAGGGACTCTAAGAAAATGACCCACGGTGCAAGTCTGCAGGGCATCTGTTGCGGGTCTCTGCAAGCGTCCTCGTCAACAACAATTGCGATCTACGCTGGCTTGAGAATCTATTCGGCAACTCGCGACAGCTCCCCAAGTAGCTTCAACGCATCATCCAGCACCTCGTGAAGCTGCCTTCGTTCAGCGGCCGCATCACGCGTGAATGCGCCGTGCGTTTGCGCATTCTGATTTCCTTTCGGCGCGCCTGATCTCCGTGCGCCGCCGTGCATGCGGCAGCGAGACTCGCCGTGCACGGCGGGTGAGAAGACAGCTATTTTGATCTCGCTCCAATGCGAGCAACGCAAGGATCAGCGCGCGGGCACCGCCCGCGTCGTTGGTGGCGCGGTCCCCATCAGCGTCCCGTCCCGATCAGCTTTTCGGTGGCGTTACACGATCGGGCGGCCCGTGCCCAAGTGGCGCGCCGACAGACCATCGTTGCAGATGGCGAACGGTCAGATCACGGCGTGGAACATCATATACAGCAGGCCGGCGATCAGCATGGCCGCGGGCAATGTCAGAACCCATGCCAACACGATGTTCCTGATCGTGCCCGTCTGCAGCCCCGAGCCGTTGGCCGCCATGGTACCGGCGACGCCGCTGGACAAGATATGCGTGGTCGACACCGGCATGCCGTAAACCTCAGCCCCGAGGATGGTGCCGGCGGCCACCAGCTCGGCCGAAGCACCTTGCGCGTAGGTCAGGTGCTGCTTGCCGATGCGCTCACCGACCGTCACGACGATCCGCCGCCAGCCGACCATGGTGCCGAGGCCAAGCGCGATCGCGACCGAGACCTTGACCCAGGTGGGAATGAAGCGCGTGCCGTCTTCCAGGCTGGTGCGATAGTTCTTCAGGATCGCGGCATCGCCCGGCTCGAGCTTGGCGCCCGCCTCGGGCAGCAGACGGATGGCGTCGGCCGCCAGGTACATGTCGTTGCGCATATTGGGCGTCGCCGCCGCCGGAACCCGGCTGATCGATCCGTAGCTCTTCACGTCATTGGCGACCTCGTCGGACAGGCTTGCGAGCGCTGCGAACACGTCCGGCCGGTTCAGGTTCCGGGTCTTGAGCGCGGTCCCGATCAGGCCGCGTGCATCGTTCGGACTGACCTGCTGAGCGCCTTGTGCATGCGCCGCGAACACCCACTTCGCCTTGCTGGTGATGTCGACGAACGCCGGCGTGCTCGAATAGAAGCTCGTTGGTAAGCCCGACGCCCATGATCGATCCGATCAGACAGTGCGACGAGCTGTTCGGGATGCCCATCGACCAGGTCGCGAGATTCCAGATGATTGCCGCGATCAGCAGGGCGAAGATCATGGCGTAGCCGGCGGCGCTGCCGACCTGGAGGATCAGGTCGACCGGCAACAGCGTGATCACGCTGTAGGCCACCGCGCCGGTGGAAACGAGCACGCCGAGAAAGTTGAACACGCCCGACCAGATCACCGCGGTCAGCGGCGGCAGGCTGTGGGTGTAGATGACGGTCGCGACTGCATTGGCGGTGTCATGGAAGCCGTTCACGAATTCGAAGCCGAGTGCGATCATGAGGGCGACGCCCAGCAGCAGCAGCGCACTGATCGCGAGTGGCTCGCCGACGCTTTGCGTATCGGTGAAGATGCCGTAGGCGGCATAGCCGATGCCGCTGACGAGGAAGAGCAGGAAGACCGCCACCATGCTGACATGGGGTTTCTTGTGGAGGTCGGGTTTGGCGGCGGCTTGCGCGGCCGGACGTGCATCGTTGAGTGCGAGATCGGACATGGGGATTGCTCGGCGGTCAGTCTGTCAGCGATGATCCCGGCGGATCAGGAAATCCATGGGAGCCTCAGCTCAGCCGCTGGGCACGGCGCGCAGCCGGCGCAACCGGTGCAGCTCCTTTGCCGCGTCCTTCATCAGGCCATCGGCGGCCTCGCGTTCCTGGCCGACGATGACCCCCGATGTGAAAGCCTGGGCGCGG
This sequence comes from Bradyrhizobium sp. MI1.10, assembly GCF_055811035.1. NCBI lineage: Bacteria > Pseudomonadati > Pseudomonadota > Alphaproteobacteria > Hyphomicrobiales > Nitrobacteraceae > Bradyrhizobium > Bradyrhizobium sp. MI1.10. The sequence continues at coordinate 38,470 of NZ_JBVVPN010000013.1, read as the reverse complement.
CGGTGTGCAGGCGGCGCCGCCAGCGCAGCCTCGGTCGCCAGTTTGCGGTGTGTCATGAAGTCGTTCAGCGATCCCAGGGCCGATTGAATCTGCTTCAGCCGGCCGGAAAGAGCTGCAAGCTCCCTCTGGCCGCGATCGCCGTAAAGGCTGCTGAAGAAGTCGGTTGCATAGCGAATCTTCTTGATCTTGATCCGCAGCTTGTGGCGTTGCACCGGATCGAGATTATTCAGTCGCTTGCCTTGCTTTCGCGCCTTCCTGATGCGCCGATCCAGCACCTCCGCGGCGTAGGCGGCGATCGAGCGGTCGTCATCGACGCGAGGCCGTCCGGCTTCGATCCACTCGATCGTATCGATCAGCAGGCGGCGGTAACGCGCCGCCGCGACCGCGTCGCGGGCGCGCTTGAAAGCCGCCATCCTTTGCCTTGAGAACCTCTCGCGGATCGCCCGTGCGCCGCGTGCCGGGACGCCGTGCCTGGTGATCGGCTGTATGCTCTCCTTCAGAAACACGTCGATTTCACGCGCAGGCGCCAGTTCGTCGGTGAGCCATTTCAGCTCGGCCTTGATCCGCGCCGTGCTTGCTCGCGGCAGGATGTCGCCGAACAGCGAAATCGCCGCGCGCAGGCGCCGCAGCCCGACGCGCATCTGATGAACGCCCTCGGCATCGAGGTCACGCACAGGATCGGCGTTCGCCGTGATGTGACGCAGCGTCGAATGCGCGATCACGCGGAATGCCTCGTGCGGCGATTGCTCGGGAATGAGCTCGATCGCCTCGGCATGTTGCGCGCCGCCGCCGCTGTTCGCGACGAGCTGGTAACCGCGCTCGGCCTTGGAGCGCAGATCAAGCTCGGCCCCCGTTCGGCGTTCGAGATGGCGCGCGAGGCGGAACAGGTCCGCGACATGTCCGGATTTGAGTTCCAGCTCCAGTTCGGCAACGGGCCGTGACCGCCGCCCGGCGCTGATGCGGCCCCGGTCGACGGCGAGTTCGATCTGGCTCTTTCGTACGCGGCGGGCCTGCGCCATCCGACGGATGTCGGTCTGGAATACCGGCTTCAGCTTGCGGGGAAGTTTCCCCGTAGCAAGGCGCCGGAGCGGTGTATGGCTGGTCTTGGCAAGATCGGGATTTGCGCCGGAGACCTCGTGCTCCCATTCTCCGCGCCTTACGCCGCCCGCGCTGCCTGCTTTGACGGTTTGCACGTAGCGGTCCTCGATCTTGCGAACGCGTAGCGTTAGGCCGTGGCGCCTCAGCTTGTGCCTGTTCGTATCGTAGTAGGTCGACACCAGCGTCTGCTCGGATTTGTCGCGGCGCTGGCCCGCAGCGCCGCTCCGCAAAATCGACGACAGTTTGTGCGGTGAAATCCGGAATTTCAGTTCCGTTTCTGCATTCATGGCTGGATCTTTCCGTTGCCCATTCAAAGTGGCGCACCCGCGGGAAGTTCCGATGCTGCGAGCATTTCAAAGCGGCTGGCGATTAGGGGCGCCGCAAGTCATGGAAACTTCACGGAACCCGGCGCCGGCGTGCTCGATTGAGGAGCAGCACCACGATTGAAGGAGGCAGCCTTGAGGCGAACGAACGCAATTGCGATCCTGATCATCGTGCTCATCCTCGCTGGCGGTGCTGCTGCGCTTTATCGTCTGGATACCGGCGAAGGAACCCGTACCAGTCGCGCGGATTCGGCAAGGACGGCGTCGGATTGAGCCGGGCGGATCCTGCCGAGAGCCAGGCTTGCCGCAGCGATTGACCGGAGAGCAAATACGTCGATGTCCAGAACCGCGATCACCGTTCGAGACCTCACGGCCGGGGTGCTTGCCATTGTCCATGCGCATCCAGACTGCGAAGCTCGTGAAGGAGATCGCGATCACGCCGGTTGAGATCACCGGCGTGGGAAGGACTTGGCACGCGAATCTCGTCGACAGCGGCGGCGCCGATGTGCAGCGCGCGGCCAGCGTCTTGAGGCAGGCGAGAGACGATCTCGAGCCGATGTTTGAATTGGTTGACGAACCGCCACCGAAGGACGAGCCCTGAAAAAGCCCGCGATCCATCCAGATGACTTCCCGGTTGAGACCAGCAAGACGACCGTCAAGACCAACAAGGGCGAACCGCTTGCGGACGCCGAAAGCGAGCCGGTGGCGGAGGAGATCGCCGACCGTCTCAACGAGCATGCCTACCGCGAGGAGCACGATCGATGGTCGCCGTGACCTCCGGATATCCACGGTCGCAATCGACGCTACGCGCAACAGCCGTTCGCTGTCATTCCGCCGACGGACTGGCGCGGCTTAGTTCGCGAAGCAGTTCGCCTGCCTGATCCAGCAGTGTCCGAACGTTGTTCCGCTCCGCGACCGCTTCCCCCGTGAACATCCCATGCTTCCGCGCATTGCGGTTGCCGGGCGGCGCGCCTGTCCTTGCGGCGCCGCCATGCATGCGACATCGACTCTTGCCGCGCACCGCCGGCGCGCAACAGGGGGTACCACTACGAGCCCTTGCGCCGCAGCGGCGGCTCGCTTGCATCGGGCTGGTGTTGCGAACGTGATCGCTGCTCATGCGATGGCGCCGTCCTCTACGTCAACGTTCGGCTCCGCGACGATCATGCTGGCGTGTTGCGTGACGTTGCCCACGATCGCCCTGCCGCCATCCTGCACCGACAAATTCCGGACCGTGATCGCACGCTCGCCGTTGTTGCGGTGACGGCTGAGTGCCTCGATCTGGGCTGCGAAGGTGCGGCTCAGCCGCGTCAATGCGCGCGTGAGGCTCTCCTGCTGCGGAATGTCGTCGGTGAGAGCGAGGCGGCAGGCAGAGCGCATCGCTGCGGCGTGAACGGACACCATCTGCACGGCGAGCATGGCCTCGATCGAATCCTTCGGCGCGATGCTCTTCACCAGCGAGATCATGAAGGCGAGATTGGCTTCATCGGGCTTCCGTCCGGTCATGCTGGCCTTCACCAATTGCTTGAGGAGACCATGCAGCGCGTCGCAGTCGGCGGCGCCGAGCGCCTCGGCCAGCAGCCGTTCGCCGGCTTGGCGGTCGGCATGGAGGATCGCAATCCGCCGCTTGTAGAGCTTGACCCGCGGGCTCGCGGCGGGCCGCTGCGATCGTTTGCCGCAACTGGCAGCGTGCTGTGGCGTTTCGCAGATGTCGTCATGTGCTGTGTCCTCTGCCCGTGCGGGCTCATTGCGCGCGACATCGATCGCTCGGCTCGCGCGCCTGTGGGATTTTCAGGATGTTGATGAAGGGCTTACGCGCAATCGCCGCGAGGTGCCCCGTGGACGGGCGGCGTGGACGCTGACGATTGTTGCGATGATGGCATTCTGCCGGTGTTTTGCCCGACGAGTCAAACGAAGATTGCGAAGCGCGCAATCCTCGTTCGTACAAATCCTCGTTCGTGCAAGTCCTTGTTCTTGCAGGTGCCGGCTACTGTGCATGGGGTTGTTTTCGCGTTTTTTGTTTCGAAGCGGCTCCAACCTGCCGCGCGACGGAATGCCAGCGTGCAAACGCGATTGCGAAATCCGCCGCCGCCGCTCATCATGATCCGCGAATGCGCCGCATCATGCAAAGCGGCTGCGATTTGTCTGGGGAGAGAACGAATGCAACGAACGCTTCGCCTGCTGGCGATCGTCGCCGGATTGTGCGTGACGACGGAGGCCCTCGCGCAAAAATATCCGGTGCGGCCGGTCAAGATCATGGTCGGCTTCAGCGCGGGCGGCCCGGTCGACGTCGTCGCGCGCATCGTCGCCGATCGGCTGAGTAACAAGCTCGGACAAGCCTTCGTGGTCGAGAACCGCGCCGGCGCCAACGGCATGATCGCGGCCGAAGGCGTCGCGCATGCGGAAGGCGACGGCTACACGATGCTGGCCTGCAACTCTTCCACCATCACGCTCAACAAGATGCTGTTTAGGGATATCCGCTACGACCCGGAAAAGGATTTTGCGCCGCTCACCACCGTCGTGTCGGCGCCGCTCGTGCTCGTGGTCAACCCGGAGAATCCCAAGACGGCCAACATCAACACCGTCGCTGATCTCGTCGCCGCGGCAAAGGCTGCGCCCGGCGCGCTTGCCTACGGCTCGGGCGGCAACGGCAACCTCGCCCATCTCGCCATGGAGCTGCTCAGCCAGAAAGCCGGCGTCAGGATGATCCACGTGCCTTATCGCGGTGGTGCGGCGTCCGAGGTCGGCATCCTCGCGCAGGAGGTCCTGGCGGTGTTCGATCCCTTGTCCGCCGTGCCGCTGGTGAAGGCCGGTAAGCTGCGCGCGCTCGCGGTGTCCTCAGCCGAGCGGCTGCCGGCGCTGCCTGATGTGCCGACCGTCGCGGAAGCCGGCTATCCCGGCTTCGACATCTCGTTCTGGGTCGGCTTCTTCATGCCGAAGGCAACGCCCGCGCCGACGCTCGAGATGCTGCACCGGGAGATCGTCGCCGCCGCCAACGATCCCGTGTTACGTGAGCGGCTGGAGACGCAGGGCGTCGTCAGCGTGCTCAGTCCGGCCGAGTATGCCGCCAAGATCGCGAAGGAGACCAAGGAGCTTGCCGAAGTCGTGGCGGCGGCAAACATCAAGGCGGAGTAGGGCGTCTGCTTGGTGTGCTGCCGACCACCTCAGCCAGCCGCTCGAGCAGCGGGCGCTGTCCTGTGTTGATCTTCCCGTGCGCTGCTGCGAGCGTGAACCATTCGGCACGATCGACCTCCGGGAAGGTCTGACGTTTGCCGCTGCGCGGCGGCCATTCCATCTCGAAACTGTTGCTGCGAATGCTGCGCAAATCGATGTCGAACTCGGCTGCGAACGCGGTGACGATCTTGCCGCCGCGCTGCTTGACCTGACCAAGCGAAGTCAGCGGCGTGGACAGCTCAAGTCCAAGCTCCTCGGCAAACTCCCGTCGCGCGGCGATATCTGCGTCTTCTCCGTCCGCATACTCGCCCTTCGGGATCGACCATGCACCGAGGTCCTTGTTGCGCCAGAACGGTCCTCCGGGATGAACGAGCAGGACCTCGAGCTCCCCGCGTTCCCGATAGGCAATGATCCCGGCGCTTTTCGATGGCATCGCAGGTTCCCTGCAGGCGGCGCATTCGCTCGGGAAAAAGTGGAACAGACGGTTTTAGCGCAGGTTAATAGCCAACGCTTTGACCGAACAAGGGAGTGAACCATGATCCGCCTGTTGGCAACGACAGCCTTAGGGCTGGTGCTGGCGAACGCCGCCTTTGCGCAATCGCCAAGCACGAACACCAAATCCGAGCAGACGCCGCAATCCCAGTCGAATTCCGCAGCTCCGTCCAACACGTCGCCCTCTGGCGCGGCACAAACGCAACAGACCACGTCGCAGCCGCAGCAATCATCAACGCCGGCAGCGTCGACGCAGAATACCCAGGCGACCACACCGTCTTCCGGGTCTGCCAATTCCGGCTCCGGGACCAATGCCACCAACAGCGCGGACACGTCGTCCCGGCCATCCAGCGGTACGGCAAACTCGAACGCGGCCGGCAACCAGCCCGCCTCGCAGCAGAGCGCCAATCCGCCGGCGGCGAACGCGAACCAGACGCAGGATCGCTCCAATCCTCCGTCGAACAATACCAATCAGGCACAGCAGGCGCCCGGTGCATCTGGAACCAACCAGGCCCAGCAATCGCCAAACGCGCCGAGCAGCAATCAGGCGCAGGGCGAGCGGACCGGCGCCAATTCACAGACCGCCGCCCGCACTAACGTCAACCTCGACAAGCAGCAGGAGACCAAGATCAGCGCGTCCATCTCCCATCTCAACGTGCGGCCGCTGACCAGCGTCAATTTCTCGCTCAACGTCGGCACGGTGGTGCCGCGCGATGTCCAGCTGTCGACGCTGCCGCCCGACGTGGTCGAGATCGTGCCGCAATATCGCGGCTACAGCTTTGCGCTGGTGAAGGATGAGATCGTGGTGGTCGATCCGGCGACATACAAGATCGTGACGGTGCTGCCTTACTCGGGACAATCCACCGCGACAACGACGACCACGCGCGAGCGCAGCGCCAGCAAGTTTTCGGATCGCGATCGCGAAGTGATCCGCAAGCATGCGAAGACCCGCACCGAGGGACGGAGCGAACGACAGACCACCGGCAGCACTGCGCGGTCCGAAATCCATGTTGGTGACCGCGTTCCCGAGAGTGTCGAGGTCGAGGAATTCCCGAGCAGCGTCTACCGGGACGCGCCCGACCTGCGCGAGTACCGCTACATCCACCGCGATACGCGGACCTATGTCGTCGAGCCCAGCGAACGCCGCATCATCGAGGAGATCGACTAGTTCGCGGACCACCGGAAGCCGCTCCATCGAGCAGCTTCCGGATTTCGCATCAGCCCGAAGATCGTTCGCGCGCCGCAAAACGGATGGCGCGGGCCCTCGCGCTCTTTCCCGCCGCGCGCGCGGCGATCATGTTGCGTGCCTTACCGTGGGTGCTCTTCCGGATCAGGGACGCGAGCCGCTTGCGTGCGCGGCTGGCCGTCAATCGCGCCGCCAGCTGCTCCGCCTTGCGAATGATGGTCGTGACCGAGGGCGTCAGGTTCACCGGAACCCAGGCGACGTCTTTCGTCTTGGACAGGCTGCCGATGCCCTCGCAGGGAGCTTCGCGCGGCAGGTCGATCCGGATCGCGAGGGCTTCCGCGCGCTCGGTCCAGTCCTCGGCCCTGGTGCCGGTGATGGTGCGGACATAGTCGCGTGTCTCACGCGGCAGCTCGCTCTCTTTGGCAAGCCATTTCTGGATCCGGCCGGGGCCTGCGTTGTAGGCGGCTGCGGCAAGTCCGAGATTGCCGAAATCGTCGCGTAGCTTGCGCAGGAATTTGGCCGACGCCGGCAGCGCCTTCATCGCATCGAACGGATCATCCAGCCCGACCTCCGCTGCCGTTTGCGGCATGAACTGTGCGACGCCTTGCGCGCCGGCCTGGCTGACCTCGTTCGACTTGAAGCGGCTCTCCTGCCAGATCAGGCGCGCAAAGAACGGGACTGGAATCCCGCTGGCCTCGGCCGCTCCACGAAGCGCGTGGCAGAAGCGCTCCGTCGGCGAAACCGGCGCCTGCGCGACGGGTTCGACCGTATCCGGCGGCTCGGACGTCTCCTCATAGGACGCACGCGCATTGGCGAGCTCAAGCGCCTGCACGCTTGCGAGGAACAGTTCGACCACCGGAACAAGTGGCGAGGCCTGAGTGTTTTGAAGAACGGTGTGATCGAAGGCTGACGTTTGGCGGGACACCGACGGATCGAAGTCGCACATCAGAATCATGAACGCGGCGCAAGCCGCGACGACAAATCGCATTTGCTGGAGCAACCTCGAACTGTGGGTGAACGGCCAGCGGTGCGCCGGCGATAAGGAGTTCTTAACCGTGCGATTGCGGCAAAGCTGCGGTCTCACCGGTTCCGCCGGTATTACTACGGTGTTCCCGCCAGGAAACTCTTTTCTCCGCGAATTTGCGGGCATGGCGAATTGGGACGAGCAAGATGATGCGATGGATGCTTGGCGCGGTGATTTCGCTGTCGGTGATCTCTGCGGCGCTTGCAGGCAATCTTGATCCAGCAGCGGTGAACGACGCTGCGCGTCCCGCAAAGCAAATTGCTGCCGATAAGCTCAACGCATCGATCGTGAAGCTTGAGATTTTGCTCGACCGTGCGCGGTTCTCGCCGGGGGAGATCGACGGCAAGCTCGGGGAGAACGCGCAGAAGGCGCTGGAGGCATTCGCCGAGCAGAACGGCGTTGCATCCGACAAAACGATCGCACCGGAGCTTTGGGATAAGTTGAACGCCGCGAGCGAAGGCCCGGTCCTGATCGAATACAAGATCACGGATGCGGATGTGAAGGGGCCGTTTCTGAAGGAGCTGCCCGGCAAGCTTGATGACATGAAGCCGCTGAAGGCGCTGAGCTACACCAGTCCGCTCGAAGGGCTTGCCGAGAAATTCCACATGAGCGCAGATCTGCTCAGGGCGCTCAACCCGGACAAGGCCTTCGACAGGCCGGAGTGACCATCGTCGTTGCAAACGTTCCGGCGCGGCGAGAGCTGCCGCACATCGCGCGGCTCGACATCGACAAGAAAACGGCACGCTGAAAGCATTCGACGAGGGCGGCACCCTCATCGCATTCTATCCTGCGTCAATCGGAAGTCCGGATCGTCCGACGCCGAGCGGTACGCTCAAGGTCACCAGCGCCCACGAGAATCCGGTCTATCACTACAACCCCGACTACAAGTTCAGAAGCGTCAAATCGAAAAAGCCGTTCGACGTTCAGCCGGGCCCGAACAATCCGGTAGGAGCATACTGGATCGGCTTGTCCGCGCAGGGTTACGGCATCCACGGAACGGCGGAGCCCGACAGGGTCAGCAAGTCGGCGTCGCATGGCTGCGTCAGGCTGACCAATTGGGACGTGCGCGCGCTGGGCGAGCACGTCAAGCGCGGCACACCGGTGGTCTTCCTGGATGCGCCGACGGACTCCTCGTCCGAGCAGCGGCGGAAGTCCGTCGGCAGGCGCGCCTCGAACTAGTCTTTGGGAAAGTCCTTGCGCATCGCGATCTCGGCGGCATCGCCGGGCGATAGCACGGTCTGGTCGAACGCTGCTTGCGGCCTCGTCATGATGTCGTAAAGCGAGATGCCTTTGATCGGCTTGCCCATGAGCTCGCGGACGCAGTCGGCGAGCGTGCCGTCGTAGACGAGATAGGGCGGACCTCGATCCTTCTGCCTCTCGCCTTTCAGCGACGGCCACTTCTTCAGTTCGGCCGGCGCGTCATAGGCGATCGGCGATTTCTCTTTGAACATGCGCTTGGCCCCTGAAGGCGCGGGTAGCCCAGAAGCCTAGGGCGGCCCGGTAAAACGCTTGTTAAAGAATTAGTTCAAATCAGCCGGCAACAAAGGCGAGCAGAGTGCCGTTCGCCTTGGCCGGCGGCACGCAGATCGCAGACCCGCTGCGCACCGCTGCCGAACCAAGCGCCTTCTCGGTGGCCGCGAGATCGCCGCTCACGAGCACCAGGGCAGCGCCTCCGCGTTCGGAAAGACCCGCGAGCGGCACGCCGGGATAGCGTTTGCCGAGCTGCTCCAGCGTCAAGTAAACGAAATCGGCCCGATCGCCACCGGAGGCCACGGTCACAGCGTCGTCGGTTTCATTCTTCGGCTCGCGGTCGATCAGCCGTCCCAGATGCGCGGCCTCCTTCGCGGGTTCGGGCGTCGCGATCAATGTCTGCTTGATCCGCTTGGCCGCATTGGCGTGCTTCATCAGCTCGGGAATCCACACCGTCTCCCGCGTCTTGTGCTGGCAAGCGAAAATGCGCACGCCGCCGGGCGCTTCCGCGGTCGGCCACATGAAGGTGCGGAATTTCGCCGCCGAGATCGTGCCATCGGGCAGCGTCACGGGCCTTTCGAAATCGGTCGGGCCGATCGGCTCCAGGCCGCGTGCGCGGATTTCCTCTGCGCCGGCAGCGGAATCGACCGCAGTGAAGGCGATGCGCTCGATGCCTTCGCCGCGCTGGTCCAGGAAAGCACGCGCGGGTGCATTGTGCTCGGTCGCGGCGAGCACGCCGAGCAGCTCCATATAATCCGGGTCGAACATGATGGTGTAGTTGCCGGTGCCCATATGTGCGCTGTGAGTGCCGCGCGGCGAGAGGGTGAAGCCGAGCTGCCGGTAATTCTCGGCGGCTTTGTCGAGGTCCTGAACCATGACCACGGCGTGGTCGATGCCGATGACGTTCTTGAGAGCCACTGTTCTTTCCCCGAATGCAAACTGACTGGACCGCCGTTGGCAGCCACAAATCCTGTCTACGCTGGATAGGCGGTCAAGTCATTTTCAAATCGGCGGGACATGCGGAAATTTCATTCCGCGAAAGGCGATATCGACGCGCGACGGCGTCAGCGCGCCTGCTCGATATAGGCGGCGAGAATGGCGCGCTCCTCGCTGGTCATTTCGGTGATGTTGCCCGGCGGCATGGCATTGGACCAGGCGGCGACGCGGCCGATCAAGCGGATGTTGCGATGGATGTGCTCGGGCGCGTCGAGCAAGATGCCCTTCGGCGCGGTGACGATGCCGGCCCAGACCGGCTCGGCGGCGTGGCACATGCTGCAGCGGGACATCACGATCTCCTCGACATTGGCGAGGGTCGGCTGCGCTGACAGCGCGCTTGTCTTGACCTCGCGCGGGCCGGCCGCCGAGAGAAAGAGGATTGCGATCACGCCGGCCGCTGCAACGCCCCACACCCACCATGGCGATTTGCGCCCGGCATGCCCCTCGTTGAAGAAGTGCCGGATCACGGGGCCGAGCGCCAGGATGATGGCGACGATGATCCAGTTGTAGCGGGTGGCATAGAGTAGGGGATAGTGGTTGCTGATCATCAGCACGACGACAGGCAGCGTCAAATAGTTGTTGTGGACCGAGCGTTCCTTGCTGGCCTTGCCGAGCTTTGGATCGGGCGCCTGGCCCGCGAGCAGGGCGGCCACGATCTTCTTCTGGTTCGGGATGATCAGCGTGAAGACGTTGGCGACCATGATGGTGCCGATGATCGCCCCGATCTGGTTGAAGGCGCCGCGCCCGCTCAGCACGTGGGTGAAAGCATAGGTCAATGCCACCAGGAACAGATAGCCGCCGATGGCGAAGGGGAGCTCGCGCTGCGCGAGCCCGGTACGGCAGGCGCCTTCATAGAGCAGCCATGCCAGCGCGAGGCTGCAGAGGCTGAATAGGCCGGCCTGGAATGGCGTGAGGTCGAGGATCGACTTGTCGACCAGGAACAAATCGGCCTCGAGATAATACACCACAACCATCAGCGCGAAGCCGGACAGCCAGGTGGTGTAGGCCTCCCATTTGAACCAGGTCAGCTCGTCCGGCATCTGGGCCGGCGCGACCAGATATTTCATGATCCGATAGAACCCGCCGCCATGGACCTGCCAGGCCTCGCCCTGCACGCCGTCCGGCAGATCGCTGTCAGGCTTGAGGCTGAGGTCGAGGGCGATGAAATAGAAGGAGCTTCCGATCCAGGCGATCGCTGCGACCACGTGGAGCCAGCGGAGCAGCAGGCTAGCCCATTCCGATATGATGGATCCCCACATGATCACCCCAACAGATGCGACCCCAATGCCGCAGCCTTGATGACCGCAACCGGCGGCCCGCCCTTACAATGTGTCGCACCGATCAGCCGCATTTTCCAGTACGATGGGCTGCGGCTGATGCACATCGTGCGGGCATGAGCTGACGTGGGATTCGGCAGGCATTTGTCCTGTCGCAGAACGTTTGCGCGTCGTTGATGCGCCAGACGTGACGGCCGGGAGGAAACGACGTGAGGAACAGGATTTCGTTCGTAGCGATGTCCGCCGGGTGGCTGATCGCGGTCGTGACCTGCGCACAGGCTGAGCCGGTGCTGCAGGGCAAGGACGCCTACGGCGATTGGCAGGCCGACAAGCCCGGCACGGTCAGGTTGATCCGGCCGCAGGATCTGGTCAGGCCCGGGGCCACGCGGTCGGTTGCGAGGTCGTCGCGCGTGGTGCCGCGCCCACCGGAGGGTGCGCTTCAGGTGCCAACCGGCTTCAAGATCGAGCTGTTCGCCGAGGGCCTGCGGGCTCCGCGCATCGTGCGCGTGGCGCCGAAAGGCGATATCTTCGTCGCCGAGACGCGCGCGGGCAACATCCGCGTGATGCGCGCCGGCGAAAACGGCAAGGCCGCGACCAATGAGGTGTTCGCTGCCGGACTGCGGCAGCCCTTCGGCATCGCCTTCTTTCCGAACGGCGATAATCCGCAATGGGTCTATGTCGCCAACACCGACAGCGTGGTCCGCTTTCCGTACCAGGCCGGCGATCTCAAGGCGCGCGGCAAGGCGGAGACGATCGTGGCGGGCCTGCCGCATGACGGCGGTCATTCCACCCGCGACATCGTCTTCACACCTGACAACAAGCGCATGCTGGTGTCGGTCGGCTCGCTCAGCAACGTCGCCGAGGGCATGGGTACGCCGCCGGGCGGATTGGATGTGTGGTCGAAAACCCATCCGCTTGGTGCGGCGTGGGCGAGCGAGACCGAGCGCGCCGCCGTGCTGGCCTTCAATCCTGATGGCAAGGAGCGGAAGATCTACGCCACTGGTATCCGCAACTGCGTCGGACTCGCGGTCCAGCCACAGACCGGGCTGCCGTGGTGCTCGACCAACGAACGCGACGGGCTCGGCGACGATCTCGTGCCTGACTATGTGACCAGCGTGAAGGAAGGCGCGTTCTACGGCTGGCCGTGGTTCTATATCGGCGGCAACGAAGACCCGCGCCATGCCGGCGCGCGGCCGGACCTCAAGGACAAGGTGACGATACCCGATGTGCTGGTGCAACCGCACTCGGCCTCGCTCGGCATGACCTTTTATCAGGGCACGCAGTTTCCATCCGAATACCAGGGCGATGCTTTCGCGGCCGAGCACGGCTCCTGGAACCGGTCGAAGCGCACCGGCTACAAGGTGATCCGCATCCGGATGAAGGACGGCAAGCCGACCGGCGAGTACGAGGATTTCGTCACGGGATTCGTGGTGAGCGACACCGAGGTGTGGGGGCGGCCGGTCGGTGTTGCTGTGGCGAAGGATGGATCGCTGCTGGTGTCGGAGGATGGCAACGGGACAATCTGGCGGGTGACAAGCGTGCGCTGAGCCGCGGTGGAGGTGTACCCTCGCCCCTTGCGGGAAGAGGGTGGCTCGCCGCATAGCGGCGAGACGAGTGAGGGGTTCTATCCGCGAACTCCTTGTGCATGTGCGGAGAGAACCCCTCATCCGGCGCTTCGCGCCACCTTCTCCCGCAAGGGGAGAAGGAAGAGGCACTGCGCTTGCGGCGCCTACCCCCGTCTCACACTCGCCCCGCCATCCACCGGCAATGTCACGCCCGTGATGAAATTGGCCTCGTCCGACGCCAGGAACAGCGCGGCATTCGCGACGTCCCACCCCGTGCCCATCTTCCTGCGCAGCGGCACCTTGCTGTCGCGCTCGGCTTCGACTTCGGCGCGGGTCTTGTGCCATTCGCGGGCGCGGGTGTCGACGGCCATCGGCGTGTTCATCAGGCCCGGCAGGATGACGTTGGCGCGGATGCCGTGTTCCGCGTTCTGGTAGGCGAGCTGTTCGGTGAAGGCGATCATCGCCGACTTCGTCGCCTTGTAGGCGACATAGGGATAGGTGGTGATCGCCGCCATCGAGGAGATGTTGATAATCGCGCCGCTTCCTTGCGCGCGCATGATCGGGATCACCTCTTTCGCCGCCCAAATGCAGCTCTTCAGATTGATCGCGACGATACGGTCGAAGGCTTCCTCGGTGATCTGAAGCAACTCGGCGTCGCCGCCGGACAGGCCGACGCCGACGTTGTTGTGCAGCACGTCGATCCGGCCCCAGCGCGCCTGCGCGTCCGCGACCATCGCCTCGATGTCGGCGATCTTGGTCACGTCGGCCTTGAACGCCGCGGCGGTGCCATGCTTCGCGGCGATCATGGCGGCGGTTTCCTGTGCCGATTCCAGATGATGATCGACGCACAGCACCTTGGCGCCCTCGCGCGCGAAGGTCAGTGCGGTGGCGCGGCCGTTGCCCATGCCTTCGCCGGGGCTCTGGCCGGCGCCGACGATGATCGCAACCTTGTCCTTCACGCGCATGTCAGTTCACTCCCGGGATCGGGTACTGCTGGAGTACCTCTTTGTAATATGGCTCGTTGTCGATCTTCATGGTGGCGAGCACGCGCACCACGCCGCAATAGAAGGCGATGGTCAGCACGAGGTCGACCATGTGCTCGTCCGAGAGATGCTGCCTGATCTCGGTAAAGGTTGCGTCCGACATCGCGAGCTCGCGTACCATCTCGCGGGCACCTTTCAGGATCGCCTTCGCCTGTGGCTCGAGCGTCGAGGGTTTGCCGTCGGTCTCAGCCATCAGGCCGGCGATGTCATCGTCGGTGACGCCGAACTCCTTGCCGATCTTCACGTGGTGAGTGAACTCGTATTCCGATTTCTCCATCCAGCCGACCTGGAGGATCGCAAGCTCCCGCAGGCGCGGGTCGAGCTTGCTCTTGAAGCGAATGTATCCGCCGATGCCGTTGAAGGCGCGCGCCATCTCCGGCGAGTTGACCAACAGCTTGTGCAAATTGGTGTTGCGCTTGAGCATGTCGCGATATTCGGGCGCGACCTGGTCGGCCTCGAGATAGGGCAGGCGGGCCATCCCTGTGTTTCCTTCCTTGCTAGTGTTCTTGTGACTCGCGTTCGGGCGCTTGCAGCGTCACCCCGCCGTCCACCACCAGCACCTGTCCGGTGATATAGCGCGCAAAATTGCTGAGCAGGAATTTGACGGCGTGGCCGACGTCCCAGCCGGTGCCTTCCGTTTTCAGCAAAGACGCCTTGGCCCGCTGAGCGCGCGCCTGTTCGCTCATGCCGCGGCCATAGACCATCGGCGTGTACATCGGCCCGGGGCAGATGCAGTTGACGCGGATGTTGTCGCGGCCGTGATCGACCGCCATCGCGCGGGTGAGACCGATGATGGCGGCCTTCGATGTCGTGTAGCTCGTGAGCCCGCGCGGCCGCAGCGCCGAGATCGACGAGATGTTGACGATCGCGCCGCCCCGCGCGGTCTTGATCATCGCAGGGATAGCGTGTTTGGAGAGCAGGAACATGCTCTCGACATTGACCTGCATGACGCGGCGATACTGCTCGGGCGCTTCGTCCACCACGCTGCCGCGGCTGCCGATGCCCACATTGTTGTCGAGGAAATCGAGCCGGCCCCAATGGTCAAGCGTGGCTTCGACCAGCGTCCTGCAATCGCTCTCGCTGGTGACGTCACCGCCATGCGCCGCGGCCGTGCCGCCTTCGGCTGCGATCATCTCGACGGTTCGTTCAGCGAGCTTGAGCTCGCGATCGGCCACCAGAACTTTGGCGCCGGCGCGGGCCAGCAGAATTGCGGCCGCGCGGCCGTTGCCAATGCCGTCGCCCGCAGCGCCGCCGCCGGTGACCAGCGCCACCTTGCCGGCGAGACCGGGATCGTCCTCGAGCCCCTGCATGTCGTTCATCCCGAATATTTTCGTGCACTCTAGCAATCGCCCCGAGCGGAGAGAAGGGCCGGGCTCCAGCTTTCATGTCATTGACATCGCATGGAATTGCATGCCGCCGCGCGAGAAGGGCGAACGATCGACCTGCCCCGTTAGGAACCGACCTCACACGATCGCGTTTGCTGCCGGAGCCGTTCCCACGTTAGGCTCTGTCCCGGGGCTTCCCAACCGCCAGTGGCTTGCCGATGAATCTGCTCGATCCACAAGGGCCTGTGGCTGCGGCCAACAGCACCATCCTGGTCGATTCCGTCTTCATCATGCTCGCGATCGTGGTGCCGACCATTTTCGCGATCCTGGCTTTTGCATTCTGGTTTCGCGCCTCGAATCCGAAAGCAAAATTTCAGCCGGACTTCGTCTATTCCGGGCGGGTGGAAATGGTGGTGTGGGCGATCCCCGCGCTCACCGTGATCCTGCTCGGCGGCGTCGCCTGGATCGGCTCGCATCAGCTCGATCCCGCAGCACCCGTGCCTGGCACCGGCAGCCCGGTCCGCATTCAGGCCGTCTCGCTCGACTGGAAATGGTTGTTCATCTATCCGGACCAGCGCATCGCCACCGTCAACACCCTGACGGTGCCGGCGGGCGCCGAACTGAATTTCCAGCTGACGTCGTCAAGCGTGATGAACACGTTCTTCATCCCGCAGCTCGGCAGCATGATCTACACCATGAACGGAATGGTGACGAAGCTGAACCTGCGCGCCGACAACGAGGGCAAGCTGCAGGGCCTGTCGGCCCATTTCTCCGGCGACGGGTTTCCGGACATGATGTTCGACGTCAACGTGATCTCGCCGCTCGCCTTTCCGGATTGGGTGGCGACCACGGCGAAAAGCGATGCCGTCCTCAATGAGGACAGCTACAAGAAGCTGATGCAGCAGGGCGTCGAGAAGGGCAGGCCGACCTACCGGCTCGACGATCCCCGGCTGTTCGACCTGATCGCGACCCAGCACATTCCGCCGGGGCCGGGCCCAGAGCTCGCATCCGAAGCAGGCCGGTCGCAAAGTGGAGGCCATGATGCTCGGTAAGCTCGATTGGTCGGCCATTCCGTTCGATCAGCCGATCCCCCTGATCGCTGGCGCGGTGGTGTTGGTCGGGATTCTCGCGGTGCTGGCCTGGGTCGTGGTGAAGGGGCATCTGCCCTATCTCTGGCACGAGTGGATCACCAGCGTCGATCACAAGCGAATCGGCGTGATGTACATCCTGCTGGCCTCGGTGATGCTGCTGCGCGGCGGCAGCGACGCCATCATGATGCGGATTCAGCAGGCTGTCGCGTACCAGTCACAGGGCTATCTGCCGCCGGAGCACTACAACCAGATATTCTCCGCGCACGGCACCATCATGATCTTCTTCGTGGCGATGCCGTTCGTCATCGGGCTGATGAATCTCATCGTGCCGCTCCAGCTTGGCGTGCGGGATGTCGCTTTCCCGACGCTCAATTCGGTCGGCTTCTGGCTGACAGCGACCGGTGCGCTGCTGGTCAATCTCTCGCTCGTGATTGGCGAGTTCGCCCGCACCGGCTGGCTCGCGTTTCCACCGCTGTCGGAACTGTCCTACTCGCCGGGCGTCGGTGTCGACTATTACGCGTGGTCGCTGCAGATATCCGGCGTCGGCACGCTGGTGGCCGGTATCAATCTCGTGACGACGGTGCTGAAGCTGCGCACCAAAGGCATGAACTATCTGCGCATGCCGATGTTTTGCTGGACCACGTTGGCCTCGAATCTTCTCATCGTCGCGGCCTTCCCGATTTTGACCGCCACCCTCGCGATGCTGCTGCTCGACCGCTATCTCGGCTTCCACTTCTTCACCAACGAGGCCGGCGGCAATGTCATGATGTTCATGAACCTGATCTGGGCCTGGGGACATCCCGAGGTCTATATCCTGGTGTTGCCGGCCTTCGGCATCTTCTCCGAGGTGGTTTCGACCTTCTCCGGCAAGGCGCTGTTCGGCTATCGTTCGATGGTGCTGGCGACCATGGCGATCTGCGTCATCTCCTTCATGGTCTGGCTGCATCACTTCTTCACGATGGGCGCGGGCCCCGACGTCAACGCCATCTTCGGCATCGCCAGCATGATCATCGCGATACCGACCGGGGTGAAGATCTACAACTGGCTGTTCACGATGTATGGCGGCCGCATCCGCTTCGAGACGCCGATGCTGTGGTCGATAGGCTTCATGGTCACCTTCATTATCGGCGGATTGACGGGCGTGCTGGTCGCGGTGCCGCCGGCCGATTTCATCCTCCACAACAGCATGTTCCTGGTCGCGCACTTCCACAACGTCATCATCGGCGGCGTGCTGTTCGGCGCTTTCGCCGGCTTCGAATACTGGTTTCCGAAGGCGTTCGGCTTTCGCCTCAACGACCGCTGGGGCAAGCTCGCGTTCTGGTTCACTTTCCTCGGCTTCTATGTCACCTTCATCCCGCTCTACGTCGCCGGCATGCTGGGCATGACGCGGCGCATGCAGCACTATGACGTCGCGGCGTGGCGGCCCTGGATGCTGGTTGCAGCCGTTGGCATGGCCGTGCTGACGATCGGCGTGATCTGCCAGATCATGCAGCTCGTGGTCAGCATCCGCAACCGCGAGGCCCTGCGCGACCACACTGGCGATCCCTGGGACGGCCGCTCGCTGGAATGGGCGACGTCGTCGCCGCCGCCGGTCTTCAACTTCGCTTTCAATCCCGATGTGCGCGGCGAGGATGCCTATTGGGATCTGAAGGCCCATGCCAAGCAGCAATCGCTCCAGCATGATGCGCCCGAGTATCATGACATCGAGATGCCCAGGAACTCGCCGACCGGGTTCGTCTGCGCGTTCTTCGCCACGGTCATGGGCTTTGCGCTGATCTGGCACATCTGGTGGATGGTGATTTTGGGCGGTATCGGAGCGTTCGCGACCTTCGTCGTGTTCGCCTGGCGCGACCATGACGAATACGTCATTCCGGCCGAGGAAGTCGCAGCGATAGACCGCGTCAATCTCGAGGAGCGGCGCAGTCTTGTCAGCATGGCGGGGACAGTCTGATGTCAATGACCGCGACCGCCGGCCGTGCGCACGCCGATCCCCACCACATCGGGCTCGTCATCGAGCATCCCGGCCCGGCGCCGAAGCGCATCGTGACCGCCTATGGCTTCTGGGTCTTCCTGCTCTCCGACATCGTGATGTTCTCCTGCTTTTTCGCGGCCTATGCGGTGCTGGCCGACCAGACCGCCGGCGGCCCGAAGGGTTCGGAGATATTCGAGCAGCGAAACGTCGCGATCGAGACGGTCTGCCTGCTGCTGTCGAGCTTCACCTGTGGCATGGCAAGTATCGCGGCCGATGTGCGCAACCGGCTCTGGTTCTATCTCGGGATGGCCGTGACGTGTTTGCTCGGCCTCATCTTTCTGGTCATCGAGTTTCGCGAGTTCGCCGATCTCGTCGCGCGAGGCTATGGCCCATCGCGCAGCGCGTTCCTGACTGCGTTTTTCTCCCTGGTCGGCTGCCACGGCCTCCACGTCTCGGCCGGCATATTGTGGCTCCTCACCATGATGGCCCAGGTCTTCGCAAAGGGTTTTCGTGCCGACGTGCTGCGCCGGATGATGTGCTTTGCGTTGTTCTGGCATGCACTCGACATTGTCTGGGTCGGGGTCTTCTCCGTCGTCTATTTGCTTGGGAGTGGCGTATGAGCGATCAGGCACATATGCGGACCGAACACGACCTCGCGCCGGGCGAGGAAGAGCAACACAGTGTCGGCACCAGGATTCTCGGCTATGTGGTCGGTCTCGTGCTTGCGCTGCTGCTGACGGCGACCTCGTTCTTCATCGCCGGCACGGATCTGGTCTGGCAGCCTTCCATTCCCGTCGCGCTGATCGTGCTGGCGATCGCGCAAATGGGCGTGCACCTTGTGTTCTTCCTGCACATCACCACCGGCCCCGATAACACCAACAACGTGCTGGCGCTCGCCTTCGGGCTGCTGGTCGTGTTCCTGGTGGTCGGTGGCACCGTCTGGATCATGGCGCATCTGAATGCGAACATGCCAGCCATGGATCAGATCATGCCAATGCGCCGCTAGCGCATTATGCAAAAAAGAAGAGCCGCTTGTTGTGACAAGCGGCCCAAGTCTAGGGAGGAAACGCCCGAGCAAAGCAATCGGGCCAGAGCCGGATTGCCGCCAAGGAAACGCTCGCGCAAAGCGCTCGCGTACGCTTACAAATGCAGAAACTCTCGATGGAGTTCAATTCCGGATGAATACTGTCTCCGGCTTGCGCTCACGGCTGCGTGATGAGCTTCGTCATTTCGGCCGTCGGCAATTGTAGGCCTTGCGGAAGCCCGCAGCCTGGGCGTCGTCTTCCGAGCAGAACCAGCGATCCGGCTTGGTGGTCGCGGGGTAGCTCGGGCAGCCCCGTAAATGGTAGATGCCGATATTGCCGGTCACGCGCGCGCGCACCGCAAGCTTGCCCTTGATGCCACAGCTCGGCGGCATCGTCAGATCCTCGGGAAATAACGCCGCGCGAATCTCCTTGTCGCGGTCGGCGCGGCAGGCGGCGCCCAGCAGCGCGCCATCCTTCTTGCCGGTGCGGAATTCTTGCGGTGCGACAAAGCAGCCCTTCCAAATTCCGGCCGAGGTCGATTTTGCGTCGGCCGCGGCCGACTTGACGTTCGCCTTGACCGGCTCGCGGGCAATGGCATAGCCGAGCTTGACCAGCTGCTCGTTCAAGCTGGTCTTGTCGCCTTCGGCCGTGCAGATCGCGCGGTGCCGCTTGCCGAAACTCTTTTCCGGTCCGACATCGTCGCAACGCACCGATCGCTTGCCAATCAGCTTGGCGAGCTGATCTCGGGCCTCGATGCCGCAGGTCCAGGGATCGGCGTGATCGTCGATGCAGACCTGGTCCAGCTCGGGTGCGTCGACGCCGTCGAGACGATAGGTGACGTCGCCGAGCTGAATGGCGTTGCCGTCGCGGACCGTCGCTGCGGCGGTCAGCGCGGAGGCGGGGCCGGTGGTGCCCAGAAATCCGGACAGGGCGAGAAAGGAAACGAACGCAAAAGCGCGGGCGCTGGCAAAGGAGTTTCGGAAGGACATAAGGTCTCGCTATCGATGGCTCGTGCGCCTTGTTCCTAGCATCCGGATGTGGCGATACCAATGGTCTGCGCCCCGCGAAGTGCGACATTCCGGCCTCGTGGCTTTACTCGGCCGTAGCTCTGATCCTATCGTTCGCCGGCCTTGCAGAGCGGAGGCCGAATCGCCCGGGAAGCGGCGAAGGGAGGAAAATTTCGCGATGAAAGACCCCGTGGACGTCCTGATCATCGGCGCCGGCGCTTCAGGCGCGGCGGTGGCGTGGTCACTGGCCGAGACCAAGATGCACATTCTCTGCCTGGAGCAGGGCGGCTGGATGAACCCGGCGGAATATCCCAGCACGGGCCGGGACTGGGAGGCCAAGTTCTACGGCGAGTGGTCGTCCAGCCCCAACGTCCGCGGCCGGCCCGAGGACTATCCGATCAACGACGACAATTCGCCGATCAAGGTCGTCAACTACAATGCGGTCGGCGGCTCGACGGTGATGTACACCGCGCACTGGCCGCGGTTGCATCCTTCCGATTTCAAGGTGAGGACGCTCGACGGCGTCGCGGACGACTGGCCGATCGACTACGACGCACTGACCCCGTTCTTCGAAGAGAACGACCGGATGATGGGCACGTCCGGCCTGTCGGGTGACCCGCTGTCACCGCTGACGCATCCGCCGATGCCGCAACAGCCGCTCGGATTGTCCGGTGCGATCATCGGCAAGGCCATGAACAAGCTCGGCTGGCACTGGTGGCCCTCGGACACGACGGTCGCGACCATGGACTACGAGGGCCGCGCGCGCTGCATCAATCTCGGCCATTGCACGCCGGCCTGCGCGCAAGGCGCTAAATCCTCGACGGACATCACCTATTGGCCGCACGCGGTCCGCGCTGGCGTCGAGCTGCGTACGCACTGCCGGGTGCGCGAGATCACCACGGACGAGAACGGCATGGCCACCGGCGTGGTCTACTACGACAAGGACGGCGTCGAGCAGTTCCAGCCGGCGCATGTCGTCATCATCGCCTGCAACGGCGTCGGCACGCCGCGACTGCTGCTGAACTCGGCGTCGAACCGCTTTCCGAACGGGCTTGCCAATTCGTCGGGCCTCGTCGGCAAGAACCTGATGTTCCATCCCTATGCGCAGATCTACGGCTATGTGAAGGAGCCGACCGATAGCAACCGCGCGCCGCCGACCTGCCTGTGGAGCAAGGAATGGTATGACACGGACCTCTCGCGCGGCTTCGTGCGCGGCTACGGCGTCCAGTTCGTGCGCGGCGCCGGGCCGGTGTTCGAGGCTGTCGTCAGCGAGCAGAAGGGCATTTTGCCGTGGGGCGCCGATCATCACCGCATCTTCCGCAAGCTCAACGGCCACCGGCTCGGCTTTTCCGCGATTTGCGAGGACCTGCCGGAGGAGCACAACCAAGTCACGCTCGATCCGGTCTTGAAGGATGGCCACGGCATTCCCGCGCCGAAGATCAATTACACGATCAGCGAGAACAGCCGCAAGATGATGGAGCATGCGCTGGCGCGCGGCCGCGAGATTCTCGAAACGGCGGGAGCGACCGACATCTGCGTCAACTCGCCGATCCCCTGGGGCGGCTGGCACCTGCTCGGCACGGCACGCATGGGCACCGATCCCGAACGCTCCGTCGTCAACGAATGGGGCCGCACGCACGACGTGAAGAACCTCTTCATCGTCGACGGCAGCATCTTCGTCACCTCGGGCGGCGTGAATCCAACGTCCACCATTCAGGCCCTCGCGCTCTACATCGCCGACCAGATGAAGCAGCGCCTCGCCAACCTCTTTGACTGAGGCCGTCATGTCCGCAGACAATCAACTGACACGCGCCCAGCGCGACGACCTCCGCACCATCGCCGCGATGATCGTTCCCGCGAGCGATGAGTACAAGGTGCCGGGCGCCGACGACCCCGCGATCCAGGCCGACATGCTGGCGACGCTCGGACGTGACGCCAAATTGGTGGTGGCGGCGCTGGACTATCTGGCGCGGCTCGCGGGCCAGCCGTTGACTGAGCTCGATGCGGCGAAGCGCGATGCGGTGGCGCAGGAGTTTCGCAGTTCCGGCGGTGCGGCTGCGGCCACGCTCGTCCGCGTGGTGCTGCAATGCTACTACCGCGACGATCGGGTGCTGCGCTCGCTCGGTCTCGAACTGCGCGCACCTTTTCCCAAGGGCTACGTGCTCCCGGACGGCGACTGGTCGCTGCTCGATCCGGTCAAGGCAAGGGCAGGCACGCTGCGGCGAGTGCCCTAGCCACCTGGGCAGTCCAGCCTTGCGCCCCGGACGGGTCCCTTGCGCCTGACGGAGCAGGCCACCATCTGTGTGAGCCTCAAGGACTCCTATCATGCTGGATTTCACCTCAGATATCGTCGATGGCGCCGCGTCATCGCGAACGGAAGCGGCCGCTCCGGTCGATGACCGGGCCCTGCTGGACGCCTATTCCAATGCCGTAATCGACGTGACCGAGCGCGTCGGTCCAGCCGTCGTGCGCGTCGAGACGGGACCAAAAGTGCCGAACGGCCGCGAGCGCGGCGGGCTCGGCTCGGGCATCGTGATCTCGCCGGACGGGCTCGTTCTCACCAATAGCCACGTGGTCGGCTCGTCGAAGGAGATCCGGCTACGCGACGTTGAGGGCCATGTCGGCGACGCCCGGGTGCTCGGCGTCGATCCCGACACTGATCTTGCGTTGCTTCGCGCCAACGGTGTGCGGGACTTGCCCTATGCGGCGCTCGGCAACTCCAAGACCTTGCGGCGCGGCCAGCTCGTCATCGCGATCGGCAATCCGCTCGGCTTTGAATCGACCGTCACTGCCGGCGTGGTCTCGGCGCTCGGGCGCTCGATCCGCTCGGTCAGTGGCCGCACCATCGAGGACGTGATCCAGACCGATGCTGCGCTCAATCCCGGAAATTCGGGCGGGCCGCTGGTGTCGTCGAATGCCGAGGTGATCGGCATCAACACCGCGATCATCAATGGCGCGCAAGGGATCTGCTTTGCGGTCGCCAGCAACACCGCGCAGTTCGTGCTGTCGGAGATCATCCGCCACGGCTATGTCCGTCGCGCCTATATCGGCGTGGCCGGCCAGACCGCGCCGATCCCGCGGCGGCACGCGGTGCTGGCCGGCGTCGAGAACAAAATGGGCGCGCTGCTGGCGCAGATCGAGCCGGACGGGCCGGCGGCGAAGGCGGGCCTGTTGTCCGGCGATGTCGTGATCGGCCTCGACGGCGTCGAGATCAACGGCGTGGACGATCTGATCCGTGTGCTCGACCGCGACCGGATCGGCCGGCGGCTGGCTATGGACGTGCTGCGGCTCGGCCGCCTGCGGGCGATCGAGATCGACCCGGTCGAGCGCAAGCCGGCGCGCTAGCGTGCGGGCGCCCAAGCGGGGTATGACGGTGTCATGGCTCGCTTCGGGAACCCCGCCGCATGATGCCGGCGCATGAGACCTACGATGTCATTGTCGTCGGCGCCGGCGCCGGGGGCATACCGGCCGCGGCCGTCGCCGCCGCCGAAGGCCTGCGCGTGTTGGTGATCGAGAAGACCGCCTTCGTCGGCGGCACCACCGCGTGGTCCGATGGCATGGTCTGGATTCCCGCCAATGCCAAGATGAAAGAGGCGGGGCTCGCCGACAGCGTCACGGACGCCGTGCAATATTTGTCGAGCACAGTGCCCGAGCTCGCCCATGCGGGCCTGCGCGCCGCCTTCCTCGCGCGCGGACCGGAGGCGGTCGCCTATCTCGAAGCCAACACGCAAGTGCGCCTCCAGCCGGTGAAAGCCTGTCCGGACTATTATCTGGAGCGGCTGGGCGCGACCGCGGGCGGGCGCGTGCTCGAGCCGGTCGTCTTCGACGGCACGCGGCTGGGCGCGCATTTCGCGCGGCTGCGCGCACCGCTGCCGGAGTTCACGCGATTCGGCGGGATGATGGTCAACCGCCTCGACATCCCGCATCTGCGCCGGGCCGGAAGATCGCTGCGCTCGACTGTTCGCGCGATGCGGCTGGTTTCGGAGTATGCGTGGCAGCGGCTGCGGAGCTCGCGCGGCACGACGCTGCATCTCGGCAATGCGCTCGCCGCACGGCTGTATGCCTCGCTGCTGGCGCGGCAGGTTGAGATCCTCTTTAGCGCGGACGTCGAAGGCCTGTCTATGCAGGGCGAGCGCGTCGGCGGTGTAATTATCCGTCATGGCTCGCGCGATCGCCTGATCGCCGCGCGGCGCGGTGTGGTGCTCGCGACCGGCGGCTTTTCGCACGACGCGACCTTGCGAAAACACTTCTTCCCACCCGCGGCCGGATTCATCTCGGCGACCCACACGTCCGCTACTGGCGACGGGCTCCGCCTTGCGACTGCAACCGGCGCCGCGCTCAATACGGATGCGACGAGCCCGGCCTATTGGGTGCCGGCCTCGCTGTTCCGGCGCGCCGATGGGAGCCGAGGCGTTTTCCCGCACATTGTGACCGACCGCGCCAAGCCCGGCGTGATCGCGGTCAATGCAGCCGGCCGGCGCTTCGTCAACGAGGCGCTGTCGTACCACGAGTTCGTGCTCGCCATGCTGCGCGATGGCAATGGCGACCCGGACCGGCCGTTCTATCTGATCTGCGACCGTCCGTTCCTGTGGAGCTACGGCCTAGGCCGTATCAGGCCGTTCACGCGCAATATCAGGCGCTATGCGGCGGGCGGCGAGTTAATCGAGGCCGCTGATATCGCGCAGCTCGCAGCGAGGATCGGCATCAAGCCGTCGACACTCGCGGCGACGATCGCAAACTACAATTCCGATGCGAAGGACGGCCGAGATCCGGAATTCGGTCGCGGCAGCACCATCTATCAGCGATATCTCGGCGATATCAGCCATAAGCCGAACCCCTGCGTCGCGCCCATCCTCTGCGCGCCGTTCTTTGCGATGCGCATCTATCCAGCCGATCTCGGCACGGCGATCGGCATGAAGGTCGATGCCCAGGCGCGCGTGTTGCGCGAGGATGGCACGCCGGTTACGGGCCTCTACGCCTGCGGCAACGACATGGGCTCGATCATGAACGGCAATTGCCCCGGGCCGGGCATCGCGCTCGGGCCGGCGCTGACATTCGGCTACATCGCGGGAAGGCATCTGGCGGAGGGGAGTGTGGCAGCGATGGGCACGGCCACAGCCTCAGTTTAACCATCCCCACCGCTGTCATGCCCCGCGAAGGCGGGGCATCCAGTACGCCGCAGCCCATCGGACTAATCACAACCGCCTCGGAGTACTGGATCGCCCGCCTTCGCGGGCGATGACACCGAGAATGTAGCACCAGTCTTCCGCTACTCCGCCGCCACCGCAAAGCGGCTGTTCTCCAGTTCCGCTTCCAGCCGCGCCTTCTCCGCCGCCGCCACCTTGATGTTGGCTTCTTTGATATGCCCGAAGCCGCGGATCGTCTCCGGCAGCCGCGCGAGCCTCGCCAATAGCGGGATCTGCTCCGCTTTCAGCCCGGCGATCCGCTGATCGATCATGTCGAGATAATCCGCGACCAGCTTCCGCTCGGTCCGGCGCTCCTCGGTGCGGCCGAACGGATCGAACGCGCCGCCGCGGAGGAATTTCAGTTTGGCCAGCACGCGGAAGGCGTGGATCATCCAGCCGCCGAATTCCTTCTTCTGGAGATGTCCGGTGGTCTTGTCGCGCTGTGCGAAGATCGGCGGGGCCAGATAGAACTTCAGCTTGAAGTCGCCGTCGAATTTCTCCGAGACCTTCTTGGAGAAGCTGCCGTCGGTGTAGAGCCGCGCGACCTCGTACTCGTCCTTGTAGGACATCAGCTTGAACAGGTTTTTCGCGACAGCTTCGGTCAACTCCGTGGATGACGGCGAGACCGCCTTCTCCGCCTTCCGCACCTTGGCAACGGCCGCGAGGTAGCGGTCCGCGTAGGCCTTGTCCTGATAGCCGGTCAAAAACTCGGCGCGCGTCGCGATGATGTCGTCGAGCGACTTCGCCGGCGTGGAGGCCCGGCTCCTGAACTGCAGAACGCTGCGCACCCGCGACATGTCGTGGGCGGCGAGACGTCCCCAGGTGAAGGCGAGCTTGTTCATCTCGATCGCGGCGCCGTTGATCTCGATGGCGCGGAGCAGCGCTTCCAGCGACAGCGGGATCGCGCCCTTCTGGAAGGCGAAGCCGAGCATGAAGGGATTTGTCGCGATCGAATCGCCCATCAGCGCGGAGGCAATACCTGTGGCGTCGATGATGTCGAGGTTGTTGTCGCCGACGGCGTCGCGCAGCACGGTCTGCATCGTGCCCATCTCGAAATCGAGATCGGGGTTTTGCACGAAGCTCGCGGTCGGCTGGAGATCGGCATTGATATACGCTTTCGTGGTTCCGCGTTCGGCGCGGCTGAGCGCCGAGGGACCTGCCGAGACGATCATGTCGCAGCCGAGGATGACGTCCGCGCCGCCGGTGGTGATCCGGACCGCGGAGATGTCTTCCGGCTTCGCGGCGATGCGCACATGGCTCATCACCGCGCCGTTCTTCTGCGACAGACCGGTGAAATCCAGCGCCGAGCAGCCGCGGCCGTCAACATGGGCGGCCATGCCGAGCAGCGCGCCGATGGTGATGACACCGGTGCCGCCGATGCCGGTGACAAGGATGTTGTAGGGGGCGTCCAGCTCACGCGCGGGTGGCAGCGGCAGGTCGACAAACAGCTGACCTGAGTCGACTGTCGATGTCTTGATCCGCTTGAGCGTGCCGCCATGCACGGTGACAAAACTCGGACAAAAGCCCTCGACGCAGGAAAAGTCCTTGTTGCAGTTCGACTGGTCGATCTGGCGCTTGCGGCCGAACTCGGTCTCCAGCGGCTGCACCGAGACACAGTTCGAGGCTTGCGAGCAGTCGCCGCAGCCTTCGCAGACCAGCTCGTTGATGAAGGCGCGCTTGGCGGGATCCGGATACAGCCCGCGCTTGCGGCGGCGGCGCTTTTCCGCGGCGCAGGTCTGGTCGTAGACGATGACCGTAAGGCCCTTGATGTCGCGCAGCTCGCGCTGAACGGCGTCAAGCTCGCGGCGATGATGGATGGTCGCGCCTTGCGGGAAGTAATTGCCGTCAGGGTACTTGGTGGGATCGTCGGAGACGATCGCGAGGCGCTTGACGCCCTCGGCCCAGACCTGTTGAGCGATCTGGGCAACGTTGAAGCCGCCCTCGGCCGGCTGGCCGCCGGTCATCGCGACGGCGTCGTTGTAGAGGATCTTGTAGGTGATGCTGATGCCGGCGGCCGATGCCGCGCGAAGGGCAAGCAGTCCGGAATGGGTGTAGGTGCCGTCGCCGAGGTTCTGGAAGATGTGCTGCTCGGTGGTGAAGGGCGCTTGTCCGATCCAGTTCACGCCCTCGGCGCCCATATGCGAGATCAGATCGGTGC
This sequence comes from Bradyrhizobium sp. MI1.10, assembly GCF_055811035.1. Lineage (NCBI taxonomy): Bacteria > Pseudomonadati > Pseudomonadota > Alphaproteobacteria > Hyphomicrobiales > Nitrobacteraceae > Bradyrhizobium > Bradyrhizobium sp. MI1.10. The sequence continues at coordinate 11,061 of NZ_JBVVPN010000013.1, read as the reverse complement.
GGCGGGTCGGCATGCTCAGGGCCATGCCGTGGCAGCCGATGCCGGCCATGGCGCGGCTTCCCTCGGGCACGCGCGTCGAGGTGTTGTGCGGGCAGCCCGAGCAGAAGAATGGCGTGCGCGCCAGTTTGATTTGCTGGGAGGCCGGAACAGGAGTGTCGAAGGCCTCGAGCCGGGCGAGGCGCTGCTCAAGCACCGGGCTGTGGTGGCCGAGCTTGCGCAGCCGCGCCACCAGTGCGGCTGCAACGACGGTCGGCGTCAGTTCGCCCTCGCTCGGCAATAGCGGCGCGCCTCGCTCGTCGCGTTTTCCCGTCACGGTCGGGCGCCGGGACGCATCGATGTTGTAGAGGATGCGCATCAGCTGGTCTTCGATGAAACCGCGCTTCTCCTCGACCACCAGCACGTCCTGAAGCCCTTCGGCGAAGCGCTTGGCGCCGGTTTCCTCGAGCGGCCAGGTCAGTGCGACCTTGTAGATGCGCAGGCCCAAATCCTGCGCATCCTTGTCGGTGATGCCCAGATCGGCCAGCGCCTGCCGCAGATCGAGATAAGCCTTGCCGGTCGCGACGATGCCGAGCCGTGCCGGCCTGGAGTCGAGCACGATGCGATCGAGCTGGTTGGCACGCGCAAAGGCCTGCACCGCCGCCATCTTCGGGCCGAACAGGCGCCTCTCGGCGTCCAGCGGCGGATCGGGCCAGCGGATGTTGAGGCCGCCGGGCGGCATCTCGAAATCGTTGGGGAGCTTGATCTGGATGCGTTCGGGATCGCTGTCAATCGAGGCCGAACTCTCCACGGTCTCGCTGATCGCCTTGAAGCCGACCCAGCAGCCGGAGAAGCGCGACAGCGCAAAGCCGTAGAGGCCGAGGTCAAGATAGTCCTGCAGTGTCGCTGGGTTGATCACAGGGATCAGCGCCGCTGCGAAGACCTGCTCGCTCTGGTGCGCCAGTGTCGAGGACTGGCAGCCGTGGTCGTCGCCGGCGAGCGCGAGCACGCCGCCGTTGAGCGAGGTGCCGGCGGCATTCGCATGCTTGAGCGCGTCGACCGAGCGATCAACGCCCGGCCCCTTGCCGTACCAAATGCCGAACACGCCATCGACCTTCGCGCCGGGAAACAGGCCGACCTGCTGGCTGCCCCAGACGGCGGTCGCCGCGAGGTCCTCGTTCAAGCCGGGAACGAAGGCGATGTCGTGCTGCTGGAGGTGTGACTTCGCGCGCCACAATGCGTGGTCGTACATGCCGAGCGGGGAACCGCGATAGCCCGAGATGAAGCCGCCGGTGTTGAGGCCCTGAAGCCGGTCGCGTTCGCGCTGCAACATGGGCAGGCGGACCAGCGCCTGCGTGCCAGACAGGAAGATCCGCTTCGATTCGAGCCGGTATTTGTCGTCCAGCTCGACCTGCATCAGCGTCATTCGGAAGTCCTCGTCTCTTGTTTGGCTTTTCTTCGACTTGGGGTTTGCGCTGCGGGAGGGAGGAGCGGCTGCGCGACGCGAATTGTGACAGTCAAAGGCATGCACAGGCGAAGTCAATATCGCTGGCCGCATCCGTGGCGCTCCTGCTGGTCATGGCTTGCTTGCGGAGGACATCGTGACTGCAAGCGCGCTCGACACTGAGATCACGGAGACAGCTGAGGCTCCGATCGGGCCATGGCGCCACCCGCGCCAGATGCTCCAAGCAGAGGTATTGCGCGGTACGGCCGATATCGTTGCTGCGCCGACAGCCCTCGACGTCTTCGCGAACTCATGCCGCTGGCGACCCCATGATCCTCAAGACCTGAAGGTCGCTCTACATGACGACGCTGAAGGCCTCTTGCGCGCACCATGGGGAGGAGCATCGGGGGCTGTATGGAGCGGGTCGCTAGCGCCACCTTCGTCGTTCCGGGGCGCGCGTCGCGCGAGCCCGGATCGATTTCAGCGCGTGTTTAGCCGCCCGATGGATTCCGGGTTCGACGTTACGCATCGCCCCGGAATAACGACGGAGAGCGCTCATCCTTTGGGCAAATGCACGCCGCAAAGCCGCCGCACAGCGAATAAGCAGACCCCGGCTTTCCTAATAACATTCTGACAGCGCAGTAAATTTTCCTGCGCCGTCGGCTTAATCGCAATTGTACACAATGGCATGGCGCTTGCAGAACTCCTGCAGAGAGAGTTCTCGCGGGGGCCTTGAGTCATGTTGAACTCAACCAAGCCGACACTGGGTGTCATCAGCGCCGAACCGGAGCCGGTCAAGCTCGACTGGCCGGCCACCGCGCTTCTCATCATCGACATGCAGCGCGACTTCATGGAGCCCGGCGGTTTCGGCGAGACGCTGGGCAACGACGTCAGCCAGCTCGCGCGTGCGGTGAAGCCGATCGGTGCCGTGCTGAAGGCCGCGCGGGATACCGGCATGCTGGTGATCCACACGCGCGAGGGCCATCTGCCCGATCTCTCCGACGCGCCGCCGGCGAAAGTCGAGCGCGGCGCGCCATCCCTTCGCATCGGCGACCCCGGTCCCATGGGACGCATTCTCATTCGCGGCGAGGCCGGCCACGACATCATCCCGGAACTCTATCCGCTCGACAGCGAGATCGTGATCGACAAGCCCGGCAAGGGCGCATTCTACGCCACCGAGCTCACCGACGTGCTGGAGAAATACGGCATCGAAAATCTGCTGGTGTGCGGCGTCACCACCGAAGTGTGTGTCAACACCACCGTGCGCGAGGCCAACGACCGCGGCTATCGCTGCGTCGTCATCTCGGACGGCTGCGCGTCCTACTTCCCCGAATTTCACGAGATGGGCCTGAAGATGATCAAGGCCCAGGGCGGCATCTTCGGCTGGGTCGCAAGCTCAGCCGCGGTTCTGGAGGCGATGAAGATTTCCACATCAGCGTAGGGGCATCACCATGAGCACAAGCACGACGGGGACGGCCGGCACCTTCGAGTTCAAGCCGGCACTATGGACACCGGGCGACTGGAACGCGTTTTTCGGCTTCGGCACCAACATCCTCGTCAACATGCTGGTGCTCACGGGCCTGCTGCGCTTCGTCCTGAAGATGCCTGACAGTCTCGTGTTCGGCCGCATCCTTCCCGCACTCGGGTTGATGATGTGCCTTTCCACCTTCTACTACGCGTACCTCGCCTATCGTCTCGCGCAGAAGACCGGTCGCAACGACGTCTGTGCGTTGCCGTCAGGCGTCAGCGTGCCGCATATGTTCATCGTCACCTTCGTGATCATGCTGCCGATCACGATCAAGACCGGCGATCCGCTCAAGGGCTGGTCGGCCGGCCTGGTCTGGGTGTTCTTCCAGAGCTTCATCCTGATGATCGGCGGGTTCATTGCGCCTTTCATTCGAAAAATCACGCCGCGCGCGGCGCTGCTCGGTACGCTCGCCGGCGTCTCCGTCACCTTCATCTCGATGCGACCGGCGCTCGAAATGTACATGACGCCACAGATCGGCCTGGTCTGCTTCGCCATCATCCTGGTGAGCTGGTTCGGCGGCGTGAAATATTGGCGCGGCATTCCCGCCGGTCTCGTTGCGATCGCGGTGGGCATGGTTATCGCCTGGGGCTCGAACCTGTTCGGCCTTGGTCTCGGCGGGCTCAGCGTCAAGGGCGTCAGTGATGCCTTCGCGAATTTCGGCTTCTCGGTGCCGATCCCGGCGGTGGGCTACGTCTTCTCCGGATTCGAATTCCTTGGCGTCATCCTGGTCACTGCCATTCCGTTCGGCATCTATGATCTCGTCGAGGCCATGGACAATGTCGAGAGCGCGGAAGCCGCCGGCGACGAATATCCGACCACGCGCGTGCTCACCGCCGACGGAATCGTCAGCCTGATCGGCTGCCTGATGGGCAACCCCTTTATCAACGCCGTCTATATCGGCCATCCCGGCTGGAAGGCGATGGGCGGCCGCATCGGCTATTCGGCCGCGACCGGCATCATGGTGGTGGTGCTGGCCTGGTTCGGCATCATCTCGGTGCTGCTGGCGCTGGTCCCGGTCGTCGCGATCTCGCCGATCCTGCTCTATATCGGCATGCTCATTGGCGCGCAGGCGTTCCAGACCACGCCGGTCAAGCACGCGCCCGCGATCGTGCTGGCGCTGACGCCGCATTTGGCCGCCTGGGCCAAGCTCCAGATCGACACCATGCTGGGCTCGACCATGAACGCGGCTGCGACCGTCGGCGGAATGGCCGCCGACAAGGCCGACGCGGTCAAGGCTGCCGCGATCGCCGCGTTGCCGCAGCAGGGCGTGTTCTATCACGGACTCGAAGTGATGGGCGGCGGCTCCATCCTCGGCGGCCTGATCCTGGGTGCGATCGGCGTCTTCATCATCGAGCGCGACTTCGAGAAAGCCTCGGCATTCGCGCTGGTTGGTGCGGTCCTGACTTACTTCGGCTTCATGCACGGCGAAGCCGTCGGCGTCGGCGGCGGATTTGGCGTCACGCCCGCGGTCGCGTTCGCCTATGCCGTGATGGCCGCCGGTCTGTTCGCGGCCAGCAGGCTCGGCGCGAGCGAGCCTTACATGCCGCACGCGGACATGCGCGCGGCACCGGCGGAGTAGCTACCCGCCCTTGACGGCACCAGCGGTGAGCCCGGCGACGATCTGTCGCTGGGCGAACACCGTCAGCAGCAGCACCGGGAGGGTGACGATCAGCGCGGCGGCCGCGAGCGGCCCCCAGCTCAACTGGTCGAACGAAATCATGTTGTAGACGGCGACCGGCAGGGTGCGGGTCTCGCGTCCGGCCAGCACGATGCCGAACACAAAGTTGTTCCAGGAGAAGATCACGGCCAGGATGAAGGCGACGGCGATGCCGGGCTTGGCGATCGGCAGGGCAACGTGCCGAAAGACCTGCCAGCGCGTGGCGCCGTCGATGAGGGCTGCTTCTTCCAGCTCCATCGGCGTCGTTTCGAAATAGCCGATCATGATCCAGATCACGATCGGCACCGTGACCACGAGGTGGATGATGATCTGCGGCACCAGCGTGCCGAGCAGTCCCAGCCATTGAAACATGAGAAACAGCGGGATCAGATAGGACAATCCCGGCGTGATACGGGCGATCAGGATCACGATCGCAGATTTGTGCGCGGCCATCCGCGCGATGCCGTAGCCGGCGGGAACGCCGACGAGCAGCGCAAGCAACGTCGCGCTGCCGGTCACGATCAGGCTGTTGATGAAATAGGTCAGGAAGCGGTTGGAGGCGAGCACGTCGGCATAGTTCTTCCAGGCGACATGCTCGGGGAAGAACACCGGCGGGTAGGCGGCGTTGTCGATCTCGAATTTGAGCGACAGCGACAGCATCCAGAGAAAGAACAGGATCGCCGGCGACACGATGACGAACACCGAGAACCACAGGCCGATCTTGCCGACGATTTGCCTTGGAGTCATGTGCCGCTCGCGATCTCGGTCCACAGCATGCGCTGGCGCGCGTAGAGCATCACCGCCGCAAGCAGGACGATCAGCAGGAAGAACACGACAGCAATCGCCGAGCCGTAGCCGAGGTCGTAGTAGGAGAAGGCGACGCTGTAGAGATAGATGTTGATCGTCTCCGACGCCGATCCCGGTCCGCCCTGGGTGATTGCGAAAATGATGTCGAAGCTCTTCACGGCGTCGATCATGCGGATCATGCCGGCGATGAACAGGAACGGCATGATCAGCGGCAGGGTGATGAAGCGGAACACCTGCCAGATGCTGGCGCCGTCGATCTGTGCGCTTTCATAAGGCTCGGTCGGGATCGCGGCGAGGCCGCCGAGCACGATCAGCATGACCAGCGGCGTCCATTGCCAGGTCTCGACCAGTACCAGCGAAGGAATGACGGTCGCGGGATGGAATACCCAGAGCTGCGCAGGGATTCCGACCAGTGACAGCAGATAGTTCAGCACGCCGAGTTGCGGGTGGAACATCATGGTCCAGACCAGCGCGATCGCCACCGGCGTCGCCATCATCGGCATGATGAAGACGCCGCGCAGAAAGCCGCGGCCGGGAAATTTCTGGTGAAACACCACGGCCGCAAACGTGCCGAGCACGAGCGGCAGCAGCACGGACAATATGGTGTAGACCAGTGTATGTCCGACGGCCTCGATGAAGCGGGGATCGCTCGTCAGCCGCAGATAATTGGACAACCCGACGAAGGTGGTCGAGGAGCCGACCTTCCACTCGTTCAGGCTCATCCAGATCGTGAAGACCCACGGGAAGATGATGATCGCGATCACGACGACCAGCGCCGGCACCACGAACGGCCAGTACGACGGCGGCCGCAACTCTTTCTCCGGCGCGACATCAGACTGTGCCGCGCCCGGAGTCGATTGTGTCAACGCACTCACGCCTTCTCGCTACGCTCCAGGATCGGCCGGTACTGATCGTTGGCCTTCTTCAGCTCGGCGGCAGGATCGGCGCCGGACAAGGTCGCAGTGACGGCCGCGCCGACGATGTCGCGGAATTCGGCGACCGGGATCACGACGGGCAGGCCCAGCTTGCTGATCTTGCCGGAATCGATCACCGATTGCAGCCACTCCTTGGTCTTGACGCCCTTCTGGACCTCGGCATCGCCAAGGATCGAGTTGCGGAACGGGACGCCGCCGCCGGCCTGCAGCAGCCGCGCTCCTTGCGTTTTCGAGACCACCCATTGGCAGAGCAGATAGGCGGCTTCCTTGTTCTTGCTCGCAGCGGCAACGCCGATGCCGTCGCCATAGGTCGAGGAATATTGTCCCTTGGGGCCGGCGGGCACGACGGTGTAGCCGACTTTGCCGACAACGCGCGAGGCAGCCGGATCTTCCAGCGGCGGCGCCCAGCCGACGCCGTCGATCCACATCGCGGATCGGCCTTGCGTGAACGAGGCCATCGACTCCATCCAGTTAAAGCCGGCGACGCCTGGAGGTGCCGATTTGGTCAGGAGCGTCTGATACAGCTTGGTCGCGGCAATGGCTTCCGGACCGTCGGTCAGGATGTTGCCCTTGGCGTCGAGGAATTCTCCGCCATAGTTGAGGAAGAAGTTGCTCCACATCGCCATGTTGGCGTTGCGCAAGCCGCGCCCGACAAAGCCGTAGATGCCTTCCTTGGTATCGGTGAGCTTCTCGGCCGCCGCAGCCATCTCATCGAGGGTCTTGGGAACGGCGACGCCCTTCTTCTCGAACAGCTCCTTGTTGTAATAGAGGATGAAATAATCGACCGACCACGGCAGCGACAGCATCTGGCCCTTGTCGTTCCTGGCGTATTGCAGGCCCGCGGCCGAGAAGTCGCTCTCGACGAGATCGGGGGCGGTCAGCGCCGGGTCCTTCATGAAGGGGGTCAAGTCGGCGAGCCAGCCGGCCTTCTCGAACTGCCGCTTCTGCACGTGGTAGCTGAGATGGACGACGTCGAAGCTCGGACGGCCCGAGGTGAACTCGATCACCACCTTCTGGCGCTGCTGCTGCTCGGGAATCTGCTCCGCTTCGACCTGGATGCCGGTGAGCTCGGTGAACTCCTTGACGTATTTTTGCAGGTTGTCGCCGCGGGGCCCCTTGGCGAGGATCACCTCAAGCTTGGTCCCTGCGTATTTCTTCCAGTTCACCTCGGCGCGCGCCGGCATTCCCGTCAGGCCGAGCGCTCCAGCTGCGGCCGTGCCGGTCAAGAGCGTACGACGCGAGATTTTGTGGTTGACCACTTTAGGTCCCTCCCTGTGACTCAATTTGGGCGGATACTAGCGGCCGTTCCGCGTCTGCCTAGCCCTAATCTGTGGAATTCAGGGCCGCACGGCCGGCGTTTCCATCGGCAAGCCATGCGCTCGCGACATCAGATAGAGTTCGAGCGCGACCAGCTCGGGCGCGCCGAAATCATAGGCCTGGGCGCGGACACCTGTCATGCAGCTGCGTAGCCGGCGCTCCAGCGATCCCAGCGTCTGCCATTCCAGGCGATAAAGCGGATAGCCGGTCGGCTGTCCCTGCGTGATCGGCGCGCCGGCAAGTCGCTTGTCGAAATTGTCGTCGTGGCAATTGGTGCAGGCAAGGTTGAGCTGGCCCTCGCGCTGCATGAAGAGGTCGCGGCCCTGTTCGACGAATGGCTTCAGTTGCGGGTCGTCGCCAGCCGTGATCGCAGCGCCGCGCGATTGGTGCGCGACGAAGGCGGACAGGGCCAGCAGGTCGCGGCTCTCGTAGGGGAGCGCCGATGCCTGCTGATGATTGCTGCGGCACAGATTAATGCGCTGGTCGAGCGTGACGGGGCGCGCCAGCGCCTTGTCGAAAGCCGGATAGCGCGCGGCGACGCCTTTCATGCTGCCGCGTGCATCGCCATGGCAATCCGCACAGGCCTTGTCGGCGCTGCCGGTCCTCTTCGTCCACAACGCCTCACCATCGAGCACGAACAGCATCCCGGGATTTGAGGTGTCGTCATCCTGCATCGCGCGGGTGTCGGGCCCCATGAACGAATAGCCGGAGCGGCGCGCGTCCGGCAGAATCTCGCCGGCGAGCAGGGCAGGGCCGGTGGCGAGGAGCGCCGCGGCCGATATCGTGCGCCAAAAACTCATTCGACCGTGATCGACGCCGATGCGCTGGACGAATAACCGTTATCGCCGATCCACTCGAACTCGAACTTGCCGCTCTCCTTCGCGACCGTGAAGAACGACAGATAGGGATTGGCCGCAATCGCCGGAAAGAGATCGGCGCGAAAAATCTCGGTGCCGTTATAGCGGCACGTAAAGCTCGTGATGATGTCGCGCGGTACCAGCGCCCCATCCGCGGTGTGGCGGAAGCCGGTCTCCATGATGTGCGAGGTCAACGTGCGGATCTCGATGATTTCGCCGCGTCTGGCTTTCGTGGGAACGTTGATGAGCGCAGCCATCAATTCATCTCCTCGGTGCAGGCGGCCAGCGTCACGACGATTTCGGTCGTGACCTGCCAGAACGTGTCGTCGGAAAGGCGCGCGATCGCCACCACCTTCTGGGTGTCGGCGAGCCGAATCCGGGTCGAGATTTGGGCGCGGCCGGAGGAGGGGCCGAGATGGAAGTTGCCGATGTTCGGCTGCGGGTTCTTCTCGTTGAAGACGTGAATGCTCTTGACGTAGTCGTCCGCCGTCATTGGGCTCGCGACGCTCACGGTCAGCGGCACCGTGTTGCCGTTCTCGACCAGCGGCGGAATGTCGAGCTTCACCTTGCCGGTGCGGACAGGTGCTTCGCCGACGACGTTGCGGATCGCGGCGGTGAGCATCGCCGGTGTCGCCTCGAGCGGCCGCAGCGTGAGGATCGGGATCGTCCCGGCGAACGTCACGCTTCCGGCAAGAGTCACGAATCGTCGTCGCGTGGTTGGCATGAACAGTCCTAGTCCCGAAGCGTTGCAAGAAAAGCCACGATGTCCTCGATCTCGGCGGCGGACAAGATCGGTTTGCCGGCGAAATTTCGCCCGACCCGCACGAGGTGGTCGGTGCGATAATAGGACGGCATGATGGTCTCAGGGTTGAAGCGCGCCGCATCGACCAGTCGAAGCCGCAACTGGCTCACCGTCCAGCGGTTCCCCGCACCCGAGAGGTCTGGCGCGAGGTCGCCCTGGAACCGGGTTTCGGGGAAGGGACCGGAATGGCAGAGGATGCAGGTCGTCGTGCGCGCGAGCACGAGCGCGCGCCCGCGCGCGGCATCGCCGGGCGCGCCGGTGAGCGATTCCGCGATGCCGTCGCCGACGACGTTGTAGGGCACAAGCTCGTCCGCGTTAGCAGCGCCGGCAACACTTGCGGCGATCAGCGCTGCGATATGGACCAATGCTCTAGCCAAAGGTGTCCGCCGTAATGGTTTGAAACCAGCGCTCGGCTTCAGCCGCCTCGCGGGCGCGCAATTCGCGCGGCGCATCGACGGGGCTGGTCGCTCCGCCCTCGACCTCGGCGAAGATGTCGCCCCTGGGCTGGTACTTGCCCGCGAGTGAAAAGCCGTAGCCGGGTGCGACGATGTTGTAGCAGACGCCTGTCAGTCGCGGCGTGTCTGGTGCGCGGCCGGCAAGGAGGTTCACGATCGCGGCAGCGCAGGCCTTGCCCTGTGCGCTTGCCGCGGATGCCGACTTGGGAATGCCCCCGCCGAGGCAGGCATCGCCGATGACGTGGATGTTCTGGACAAGTTTCGATTCGAAGGTAACGGGATCGATCGGGCACCAGCCGGTGGCATCCGCAGCGCCCGCGATCTCGGCGATGCGTCCCGCTCGCTGCGGCGGGACGACGTTGGCGACGTCAGGCGTGTAATTGCCGAACTCGGTGACGATGGTCTTTGTCGCGGGATCGATCGAGGTCACGCGGCCGCCTTGCGACAGCCCGATGCGTTCGATCATATCGCCGTACAGCTCTTTCCACGCCCTCTCGAACAGTCGCTGCTGGGAGAAGCTGTCCTTGGCGTCGAGGATCAAGACCTTTGAGCGTGGCTTCTTCGTTTTCAGGTAATGCGCGATCAGGCTGGCGCGCTCGTAAGGCGCCGGCGGACAGCGCGAGGGATTGGCGGGGATCGCAATGGCGACGGTGCCGCCGTCCGGCATTGCCTCCAATTGGCGACGCAGCAGCAGCGTCTGTGCGCCGGCCTTCCAGGCGTGCGGCATTTTTTCTGATGCCGCGTCGTCGTAGCCGGGCAGGGCTTCGAAATGGAAGTCGATGCCAGGAGAGAGGACGAGACGGTCATAGGGTAGCGCTACGCCATCGGCCGTCACGACGCTGCGCAGTTGCGGCTCGATTGTGGTTACGGCCTGGCTGATCACCGTGACGCCCTCGGCGGCGACCTTGTCATAGCCAAATTGCTGAGATTCGATGTCGCGCAGGCCGGCAATCACCTCGTTGCTGAAGGGGCAGGAGGTGAAGACCGCATTGGGTTCGATCAGGATGATTTGCAAGTTTGCCTGCGCGCGCTTCAGCGCGCGGGCGCACGCGGCGCCGCCAAAACCGCCGCCGACCACGACGACGCGGCCCGCCGATTGCGCGCGCAGGATCGAAGGGACGGCGAATGATGTGGCCGCGGCGGCGATGCCGAGGATGGCATCCCGCCGTGTCACCGGCGCATTCATGGGTCTTGTCCGGAAAGTGTGGCGGGGGGGGGGGGGGGGGGGGGGGGGGGGGGGGGGGGGGGGGGGGGGGGGGGGGGGGGGGGGGGGGGGGGGGGGG
>NZ_JBVVPN010000012.1:185743-198593 GCF_055811035.1 Bradyrhizobium sp. MI1.10 | reverse complement strand
TCGCCGCATTACGAATGGCGATCAAGGCGCAAAGACCAGGTCCCGGGCTGATCCATCATTCCGATCGCGGCACACAATACGCTTCAACCGAGTACCGCCAAGCACTGCAAGCCGCCGGCTTCCGGCCTTCAATGAGCCGCAGAGCCGACTGCTACGACAATGCCCCGATGGAAAGCTTCTTCCACACCCTCAAGACCGAACTGATCCATCACCGTCAATATGAGACCCGCAATGAAGCCGAGCGCGACATCTTCGCTTACGTCGAAGGCTTCTACAATCAGACCCGAAGACACTCGGCCATCGGCTATATCAGCCCGGTCGAGATGGAGCTAAAATCGGCTTGATCCATGTCCACTTTTTTGGGGGAAGATCAATTCTGGATTGCTTCGCTGCGCTCGCAATGACGGTTGGCGCGACAGCCCCCGCAATCGTAGCCCGTATGAGCGCAGCGACATGCGGGAACGCTTGCCCCGGATATCGCTTCGCTCATCCGGGCTACGGCAGTGTGCCTGTAGCTACAGCCCCAGATACGCCTTGCGCACGTCGGGATTGCCTTTGATCTCGCTTGCCGCGCCCTGCATCAGCACGCGGCCGGTTTGCAGGATGTAAGCGCGGTCTGCGATTTCCAGGCATTCCGCCATGCGCTGCTCGACGATCAAGACGGTCATGCCGGCGTCGCGGATGCGTTTCACGGCCTGGAAGATCTCGTCGACCAGCTTCGGCATGATGCCCTGCGAGGGCTCGTCCAGCATCAACAGCCGCGGGCGCGTCATCAGCGCGCGGCCGATGGCGAGCATCTGTTGCTCGCCGCCGCTGAGCGTCTCGGCGCGCTGCTCCAGGCGCTCGGAGAGACGCGGAAACAGCTGGAACACGAGATCGAGCGGACTCTCGCGGTCGGCCTCGCCGCGGTAGAGATAGCTGCCGAGGCGCAGATTGTCTCGCACGGAGAGGCGCGGAAACAGTCGGCGGTTCTCCGGCACGTAGGCGATGCCGGTGGCGGTGATCTGGTGCTGCGCCATGCCGTCGAGGCGCTTGCCATCGAACGTCACCGTGCCCGAGCGCGGGCGCTCGGCACCGGCGATGGATTTGAGCAGCGTCGACTTGCCCGCGCCGTTGGCGCCGGCGACGCAGACGATCTCACCCTTCTGGACCTCGATCGAGACCGCGGAGATCGCGACCAGGCCCTGATAGGCGGTCGTGACTTCACGCACCGACAGCATGACGATCTCCCAGATATGCGCTGATCACCTTGGGATCGCGAACGATTTCAGTCGGCTTGCCCTCGACCAGCACCTTGCCGAGGTCGAGCACGATGGCGCGGTCGACCAAAGGCATCACGATCTCCATGACGTGCTCGACCATCAGCACGGTGATGCCGGCGTCACGCACCTTGCGCACCAGCGCCACACCGGTCTGCGCCTCAGTCGGCGTCAGGCCGGTGAGGACTTCGTCCAGCAGCAGCAGCTTCGGTTCCGTCGCAAGCGCGCGCGCGACTTCGAGGCGGCGCTTTTCGGCCGGCACGAGGTCGCTCGCGAGCACGTTGGCGCGCGCGGCAAGGCCGGTGAATTCGAGCACCTCATGCGCCTTGCGGCGTGCCTCGCGCATCACGGTGTTGCGCACGAGAGCGCCGACGATGACGTTGTCGACGACGGTCATGGTCTCGAAGCTCTTGACGACCTGGAAGGTGCGCCCGACGCCGCGCTGGCAGCGCTCGGCGGCCGGCATGCTGGTGACATCCTCGCCGTCGAACCAGATCGAGCCTTGCGTCGGCGGCAAGACGCCGGCGATGAGATTGAACAGCGTCGACTTGCCGGCGCCGTTCGGACCGATCAGGCCGACGATCTCGCCGCGACCGACCGAGATCGAGACGTCGCTGTTGGCCACGAGGCCGCCGAACCGCTGCCAGACGCCGCGGGTTTCAAGCAGTGGGGTCATCGCGTGGCTCCCTTCCGCTTCGCACGAGAGAACAGGCTCACCAGACCCTGCGGCAGGGCGAGCGAAATCAGCACGATTAGCGTGCCGTAGACGATGAGGTCGACGCCGCGGCCGGATCCGCCGATATAGGAGCGCGTCAGCTCCGTCATCGGGATCAGGATCGCCGCTCCTAACACGGGCCCCCAGAGGGTGCCGATGCCGCCAAGCACGGCCGGCAGCGCCATCAGCAGCGAGAACTGGAACCCCATGACGCTTTCAGGATCGATATAGGCGAGAAACTGCGCATAGAAGGCGCCGCCGATGGCAACGAGGAAAGCGGAGACGGCAGCCGCGCCCATCTTGGAGTTGAACACGACGACGCCGAGGCTCTCGGCCGCTTCCGGATTGTCCTTCACCGCGCGCCACCAGAAGCCCCATTTGGAGTCCTCCAGCCACCAGGTGACGAACCAGGCGAGGCTGCACAGCACAAGTGCGAAATAGAAGTATGGCAGCTTGCTGCGCATGAACTGGAATTTCAACCAGCTGTCGCCGCGCACCGGAATGGTGATTCCCATCGCGGCCCCCGCCCATTCCCAGTTCTGGAACAGCAGCAGCCCGATCTCGGCGATAACGATGGTCGCGATCACGAAGTAATGGCCGCGCAGTCGGAAGAAGGGATAGCCGAGCCCCATCGCGATCGCGGCCGCGACTGCGCCGCCGGCGAGCATGCCGAACCATGGCAGCACGCCGAACTTGGTGAACAGCAGCTCGGTGGTGTAGGCGCCGATGCCGAAATAGAGCGCGTGTCCCAGCGAGATCTGCCCGCAATAGCCGGAGAGAATATTCCAGCTCTGCGACAGCGCCGCATACATCAAAGTCAGGATCAGGATGTTCTGGACGTAGACGTCCTTGATAAACAGGGGAGCGAGCGCCGCCAGGGCGGTCAGCACCGCGGCGATGATGAGGTCGCGGCGGCGCCGCGCGGCAAAATCCTTGTCCATCACATCGATCCGAACAGGCCGCGCGGCCGGATGAAGACGACCAGCAGGTAGACGGCGTAGATGCCGACCGATTTCAGCGACGGCGGCAGCACCAGCGCGGTGGTGGCCTCGACGAGGCCGACAATGATCCCGCCGGCGAAAGCGCCGAACACGCTGCCGAAGCCGCCGAGCGCGACCGTGACGTAGGCGATCAGCGCAAAGGACGCGCCGACGTCAGGATAGATATAGAAGAAGCTTGCCATGATCGCTCCGGCGAGGCCGACCAGCGCGGCACCAAGCCCCCAGCCGAGCGCGAACACGCGGTTCTTGTCGATGCCGACGAGGGCCACCGCGCCGGGATCTTCACGGGTGGCCTCCAGCGCACGCCCGAAATCGGTGCGATGGATGAAGAAGTAGAGCCCGGCGAAGGCCAGGATCGCAACCAGCGCACCCATGAGCTGCGGCTCCGGCAGGAAGACGCCGGCGATCGAGATCGTCTTGCCGCCGAGCCAGGAATGCGGAACGCTGCGATAATCCGGCGTGAAGAAGAACTGCGCGAGGCCGCGCATCACGATGGCGAGGCCGAAGGTGGAGAAGATCTGCACCATGCCCGCATTGGCCTTGGCCCGCATGGCGAAGCGTACGATCAACAAATAGACCACCGCTCCGAATACGAACAGGGCAGCGGCCACCAGCGGCGCCGACAGCAAGGGGTCGATGGCGAAAAACGTGAACAGGAAGAAGCTCACATACATCGCGATCATCAAGAACTCGCCATGGGCGAAGTTCACGACGTCCATCAGGCCGAAGATCAGCGCGAGGCCGACGGCGATCAGTCCGTAGAGCAGGCCCATGAGGAGGCCGCTCGCGAGACTTTGGATAATGGTTTGGGCTGTCAAAAGTCTGTCCCCCCAACTACGTCCTCATCCTGAGGAGCGCGCACCGCGCGCGTCTCGAAGGATGGCCCAGCCCTCGTCCTTCGAGACGCGGGCTGCGCCCGCTCCTCAGGATGAGGGCGGGAGCTACGATCTGTGCTCCCGCCCGCCGTGTCTTACTTCATCGGCCAGATCGCCTCGGCGATCGCGGCCTGCGGCGGGAAGATGGTGACGAACTTGCCGCCGACATATTGCAGCAGCACCGGGTCGGCGTCGTTGTTCTGGCCCATCTCGTCGAACTTGACGCGCTTCCAGGGCATGATGGTCTGCTCGCCCGGGATGTCGGTGGCGGCGAGCGCGTCGCGGATCTTCTCGCCGTCCGTCGACTTGGCGCGGCTGATGGCGTCGGCGAGGATGATCAGGCCCATGAACTGACGCGAGGTGAGATCGTTGAAATCCTTGCCCGACCGCGTCTTGAACATCTCGTTGATCTTGCCGACCATCGGGCGCTTCTGCGCGAGATCGAGCGAGAAGGTGCCGCGCGAGATCACGCCTTCGAGCTTGTCGCCGACGGCGTCATAGAGCGCCTTCTCGGAGAAGCCGGCGTCCTGCGCCACGATCGCATTCGGCTTGTAACCGAGCTCGGCCATGGTCTTCACCAGCAGGATGCCGTCGGTGGTGTAGCTCGACGGCATCAGCACGTCGGCGTTGGCGCTCTTGAGCTGCTGCACCTCGGCCGAAAGCGAGGGCGAGTTGGCGCGATACTTGATGTCCGCGACGATCTTGTAGCCGCGCTCGCCGGCGATCTTGGCCTGGGCATTGGCGGAATCGGTGCCGAAGATAGTGTCTTCGTGGAACAGCGACAGCGTCTCGATCTTGGTGCCCTTCTTCTTCAAGGCATCGAAGAAGTCGAACATCGCGGCCGAGTACATCTCGTCGTGCGGGGAGGCGCGGAAGTAATATTTCAGGCCGCGGCGATGCAGGCTGGGTGAGGAATTGTCGGCCGAGACGAACGGGATCTGGTAGCGCTCGCAGATCTGGCTGACGGTGACGGCGACCGCGCTCTGATAGGTGCCGATGATGGCGCAGACCTTCTCCTGCGTGATCAGGCGCTCGGCTTCGGCACGGCCCTTCTGCGGATCGGCCTGATGGTCGGCGAACACGAGGCGCACTTTTGCGCCGCCGAGGCCCGGCAGGCCCTCGCCCTTGGCCAGCGGCAGGTCGAAATCCGTGGCCTTGTTGATGACCTCGAGCGCGGTCTCATAGGCCTTCTGCGCATCGACGCCCTGCTGCGCGCTGCCGCCGGAGAACGGATAGATCACGCCGATCACGACTTCCGAAGTCTGTGCGCGCGCTGCCAGCGGCACGAGCGCGGCCGTAGCGGTGGCTCCCAACAATACGTCGCGGCGAGTGATCGTCATGGCAAAGTCCCCTGTTACTGAATTTCGGCTGATCGAATGAAGCGATTGATGGATGCGGTAAAGCTCGAAGAAGCAGCAAACGCTGCCCACTAAATCACGGCCATGGTCCTGTTCTTGAGATCCGTCACCAGCATCAGGCCCGGCGAATGCGTGATCGCGAACGGCAGCCTGGCAGCATTGATGACCGATTGCGGCGTCACGCCGCACGCCCAAAACACCGGGATCTCGTCGTCTCCAACCGGGACCGGATCGCCGTAATCGGGCTTGGCGATGTCCTTGATGCCGATCAGATGCGGATGGCCGAGATGCACGGGCGCGCCGTGCACGGCCGGATAGCGCGAGGTGATCTGCACCGCGCGGATCGCATCCGCCGGCTTGAACGGACGCATCGACACCACCATGGGACCGGCGAAGGGACCGGACTCGCCGCAGGCGATGTTGGTGCGATACATCGGCACGCGCACATTGTGCTCGATGTGGCGGATCGGCATGCCCTCGTCGAGCAGCGCCTCTTCGAACGAAAACGAGCAGCCGAGCACGAAGGTCACGAGATCGTCGCGCCAGTGCTTTGTCACATCGGTCGGCTCGTCCACGACTTCGCCGTCGCGCCAGACACGGTAGCGCGGCACGTCGGTGCGGATGTCGAGATCGGCGCCGAGCGCCGGGATGTGCGGACTGCCGACATCGGACATGCCGATGATCGGGCACGGCTTGGGATTGAGCTGGCAGAAGCGGTGGAAGGCGCCGGCATATTCCGCCGGAAGGATCGCCAGATTGCCCTGGACGAAGCCGGGAGCAACGCCGGCGGTGGAGGCGACCAGCCCCTCGCGGTAGGCGAGCCGCGCCTTGCGGCTCGGGAGGGTGTCGGGCGTTTCAGTTTGCTGCACTGCCACCAAAACAGTCATGAGATCGACCTGCCTATAAACTCGACAAAGACAAGCCAACACCACGCGTGCTATAAAGTCTAATCTTCCTTTCTAATCAATATCGATAAATTTCATTTATCGGACGGGAAAATCCTTCCAATGCTGGACTTCAGATCGATCGAGACGTTTCTCTGGGTTGTGAAGCTCGGCAGCTTTCGCGGCGCCGCAGCACGCCTCAACACGACCCAGCCGGCGATCTCGCAGCGCATCGCCCAGCTCGAGCGCGAGATGGGGGTGAAGCTGTTGAACCGCGACCACCGCGTGGCCTCGCCGACGCCGAGCGGCCGGCAGATGATGGTCTATGCGGAGAAGCTGATCGGCCTGCGCGCCGCGATGATCGCCGAGATCGGCGACCGCTCGGCGATGCGCGGCGTGATGCGGCTCGGCGTCGCCGAGACCATCGTGCACACCTGGCTGCCGCGGCTGGTGAAGAGCATGAACGAGGTCTATCCGAACCTGTCGCTGGAGATCGAGGTCGACATCACGCCGAACCTGACCGCGCGCCTGCTTGCGCAGGAGATCGAGCTGGCTTTCGTGGTGGGGCCGCTCTCTGCCTCCGGGGTGCACAATCGCGTCCTCGCCGACTATCCGATCGGCTTTCTCGCCAGCCCCTCGCTCGGCCTTGGCCATGGACCGGTCACGCGGGCCGAGCTGGCGCGGTTTCCGATCATCACGTTTCCGCGGAAGACGCGGCCCTACGAAGTCGTGCGCGAAGTGTTCGACCGGCCGGAGCTGCCGCCGATCCGGCTGCACGCCTCCGCCTCGCTTGCGACCGTCATCCACATGGCGGTCGAGGGTCTCGGCATCGCCGTGATCCCCGACGCCATCGTCGAGAGCGAGCTCGCAGACGGGCGACTGCAACTGCTCGACACCGATCTCAAAATCGCGCCGCTGACATTCACCGCGAGCTGGCTCGCCTCGCCCGACGTCGTGGCGGTGGAGCGGGTCGCAGAGCTTGCATGTCAGATTGCGCAGAGCAGCCTCGCAGTTGACGCGCCCGCGCCGGCGCGTCATTGAAACAGGCGCCGGACAATTGAGAGACTGACCGCATGAGCCGAGCCGCCACCAATTTGCAAATCGATTCCGCCCGCCTCTGGGGCTCCATCCACGAGACCGCGCAGTTCGGCGCGACGGCCAAGGGCGGCGTGCGGCGGCTGACGCTGAGCGCGGAGGACAAGCTGGTGCGCGACTGGTTCCGCAAGGCCTGCGAGGACGCCGGCTTAGAGGTGCACACCGATGCGCTCGGCTCGCAGTTCGGCCTGCGCAAGGGACGCGACATGTCGAAGCTGCCCGTCGGCATCGGCTCGCATCTCGACACGCAGCCCACCGGCGGCAAGTATGACGGCATCCTGGGAACGCTCGGTGCGCTCGAAGTGATCCGCACGCTGAACGATGCCGGAATCGAAACCGAAGCGCCGATCTGCGTCGTCAACTGGACCAACGAAGAGGGCTCACGCTTCGCTCCCGCGATGATGGCCTCCGCCGCCTATGTCGGCGACTTCACCACCGACGACATCCTGTCGCGCAAGGACGCCGATGGCACCACCGTCGGCCAGGCGCTCGACGGCATCGGCTATCGCGGCGACAAGCCGGTCGGGTTCCAGAAGCTCGGCTGCTTCGTCGAGCTGCACATCGAGCAGGGCCCGATCCTGGAGGCCGAAGGCAAGACCATCGGTGTGGTCGATTCCGGCCAGGGCGTGCTCTGGTACGACGGCAAGATTTCCGGCTTCGAGAGTCATGCCGGATCGACACCGATGCCGCTGCGGCGCGATGCGCTGGCGACGCTGTCCGAGATCGTGCTGGCGATGGAAGCCATTGCGAGGAAGCACGGGCCGAAGGCAGTCGGCACCATCGGCGAGGCCGTGATCGCAAACCCTTCACGCAACGTCATTCCCGGCGAGATCGCCTTCACCATGGATTGCCGCAGCGCGGATGACGCGATCATGGATGCGCTCGATCGCGATCTTCGTAGCGCGATTGCCGAGATCGCCGCACGCCGGAAGGTCGAGGTGAAGGTCGACCTGGTCTGGCGCAAGCCGCCGACGCATTTCGATCCGAAGCTCATTGCAGCGGTGGAAAACGCGGCGAAGACGCTCGGCTACTCCTCTCGCCGCATTACCTCCGGCGCCGGCCACGACACCTGCAATCTCAACACAATCATGCCCGCCGCAATGGTGTTCGTGCCCTGCAAGGACGGCATCAGCCACAACGAGCTGGAAGACGCTACGCAGCCCGATTGCGCCGCGGGCACCAACGTCCTCATGCACACGGTGCTGGCGATCGCCGGCGTCGCATCCTGACCGGAGAGAATCATGCGCGGAGTTTTCGTCGACGCCAATGAAGCCCTCGCCGTGATCTTGGAGCGGCTGGAGCAACCGGGCGATCTCAAGGTGCGGATCCACAGGGATCCCGACATCAAGCCCAAGCAATATCCTGAGATCCTCGACGGCGCCGAGATCGCGATCGTCGACCACACCGCGCTGCCGACCGATGTCGCAAAGAAGTGCGCGGGGCTGAAGCATGTCGTGTTCCTCGGCACCGGCGCGCGCAGCTACATGAACCCGGAGGAGCTCGCTGAGCTCGGCATCTCCGTGCACCTGATCAAGGGCTATGGCGACACGGCGGTGGCGGAATGCGCGATCGCGCTGATGTGGGCTTCGGCCCGCGTCATCGCGACGATGGACCGCGAGATGCGCGGCGGAAACTGGCTGCGCGAAGACGGCATGCAGCTCACGGGCAAGACGCTCGGCCTGATCGGCTTCGGCGGTATTGCCGCGGAGGTCGCGCGCATTGCCTCGGGCAGCGGCATGAAGGTGATCGCCTGGAACCGCTCGCCGAAGAGCTATCCGGGCGTGGAATTCACCGATCTCGACACGGTGTTGGCGAGAGCAGACGTCATATCGCTGCATCTGCTGCTCAACGACGAGACGCGCGGCATGATCACCCGCGAGATGATCGCGAAAATGAAGCCGGGCGTCATCCTCATCAATACCGCCCGCGCCGCCATTGTCGACGAGGCCGCCATGATCGATGCGCTGAAGTCGGGCCATATCCGCCATGCCGGCCTCGACGTCTTCAACATCGAGCCATTGCCCGGCGATCATCCGCTGACAAAACTGCCGAACGTGACGTTGTCGGCGCATTCGGCGTTCCGGACTCCGGAGGCGAGCGAGAACCTCATTCATGCGGCGTGGGAGCACTGCCGCCGGATCGTGAAAACGTAGGGTGGGTTAGCGAAGCGTAACCCACCACCCTCGACGTTCGCGAAGACAGAAGAGGTGGGTTACGGCTTCGCCTAACCCGCCCTACGCACCGCAATCTTGGAAAGGGATAAGAGCACCAACAATGGCCGACTATCGCACCATCAAGGCACAGCCGCTCATCGAAGCCATCAGTGCCATCGTCAAGGCCGGCGGCTCCACGGACCGCGAGGCCGAGCTCGTGTCCACCAATCTGGTCGAGGCCAACCTCAAGGGACACGACTCGCACGGCGTCGGCATGATCCCGCGCTATGTCCAGAGCGTCACCACGGGCGGCCTCGCCGTGAACCAGCACGTCAAGATCGTGCTCGACACCGGTCCGCTTCTCACCCTCGACGGCCTCACCGGCTACGGCCAGGTGATCGGCCACGAAGCGATGGAGCTGGCAGCCGAGCGCGCCAAGCGCAATGGCGTGTGCCTCGTCGGCCTCTCGAACTCACATCACATCGGCCGCATCGGCCACTGGGCCGAGCAGTGCATCGACCATGGGCTGGTCTCGATCCACTTCGTCAACGTGATCTCGCGCCCGATCGTTGCGCCCTGGGGCGGCAGCGATGGGCGCCACGGCACCAACCCGTTCTGCGTCGGCATCCCGCGCGCGGGCAAGGACCCCATCGTGCTCGACTTCGCCACCAGCAGGATCGCGCAGGGCAAGACCCGCGTCGCCCACAACAAGGGCGTCGAGCTCGAGCCCGGCACCATCATCGATAACGAGGGCAAGCCGACCACCAACCCGCGCTACACCGTGATCCCGCCGTACGGCGCCATCCTGCCGTTCGGCGAGCACAAGGGTTCGGGACTCGCGCTGGTGTGCGAAATCCTCGGCGGCGCGCTCTCCGGCGGGCAGGTGGTCAAGGGTCCGTCCGATGGCAAGTACAACGTCCTCAACGGCATGCTCTCGATCATCATCGATCCGACCAAGCTCGGCACCGCCGAGAATCTCGCGCGCGAAGTCGAGAGCTTCGTCGCGTGGCACGCGGGCTCACCGCCGGCCCCCGGCGTCGACAAGGTGAAGATCGCCGGCGAGCCCGAGCGCGAGACGAAGAAGAAGCGGCTCGCGGAAGGCATCCCGGTCGATCCGACCACCTGGCGGGATATTTTGCTGGCCGGGAAAACGTTTGGGCTGGATCAGGCGGCGATCGAGAAGATCGCGGGGTAGTGAGACAGAGCACGCGGCTCTTCCCTTCTCCCCTTGTGGGAGAAGGTGGCGCGAAGCGCCGGATGAGGGGTCTCTCTCCACGAAGAGAAATGCACAATTGAGAGGTCTGTCTCCGCGGAGACAACCCCTCACCCGTCTTCGATGCTTCGCATCGAAGCCACCCTCCCCCACAAGGGGGAGGGACAGGAGCGCTCTAATCCACCATGTCCGCGACCGCCTTGCCGCAAGCCGTGGTGTCGGCGTTGCCGCCGAGATCCTTGGTGCGGAGCGTGCGCTCCGCCAGCGTGCGCTCGATCGCATCGACGATCGACTTGCCGGCTTGCTTCTCGCCGAGATGCTCGAGCATCATCGCGCCGGACCAGATTGCGCCGATCGGATTGGCGATGCCCTGCCCCGCGATGTCGGGCGCCGAGCCGTGCACCGGCTCGAACACGGACGGGAAATTGCCCTCGGGGTTGATGTTGCCTGACGGCGCGATGCCGATGGTGCCGGTGCAGGCCGGGCCGAGATCGGACAGGATGTCGCCAAACAAATTGGAGCCGACCACGACGTCGAACCAATCCGGGTGGAGCACGAAGTTCGCCGTCAAAATATCGATGTGGTACTTGTCCCACTTCACGCCCGGAAACTTCTTCGCCATCGCCTCCACGCGCTCGTCCCAATAGGGCATGGTGATGGAGATGCCGTTCGACTTGGTCGCCGACGTCAGGTGCTTCTTCGGCCGCGACTGCGCGAGCTCGAACGCGAACTTCAGGATGCGATCGACGCCGATGCGGGTCATCACCGTCTGCTGCGTCACAAACTCGCGGTCGGTGTCCGGGAACATGCGGCCGCCGACGGAAGAATATTCGCCTTCGGTGTTCTCGCGCACCACCCAGAAATCGATGTCGCCGGGCTTGCGGTTGGCCAGCGGGGACGGAACGCCCGGCATCAGCCGTACCGGGCGCAGATTCACATACTGATCGAACTCGCGGCGGAACTTGATCAACGAGCCCCACAGCGAGACGTGATCCGGAATCTTGGCCGGCCAGCCGACCGCGCCGAAATAGATGGCGTCGTGCTTGCCGATCTTATCCTTCCAATCGTCCGGCATCATCTGGCCGTGCTTCTCGTAATAGTCCCAGGACGAGAAGTCGAAATGATCGAAATGAAGGGACACCCCGTGCCTCTTCGCCGCGGTCTCCAGAACGCGCAGACCCTCCGGCATCACTTCCTTGCCGATGCCGTCGCCAGGAATGACCGCGATCCGGTATTGTTTCTTGCTCATCGAGAACGTCCTTGATTGCTCCGGCAGCCGCCGCCTTTTTGACCGCACTGCAATGGACCAAACGCGGCGGCAGTGCAACGCTGCACTGCAATGTTGACCATGGCGCGGCCGACCGCCTACTGATTTTATTCCCGTTCCTCTCCTGCGAGTGACTCCCATGGATCTGCATCTGCGTGGCAAGCGCGTCCTGATCACGGGCGCGTCCAAGGGCATCGGCGCAGCTGCCGCCGAGGCCTTTGCCGAGGAAGGCTGCCATCTCCTCCTCGCCGCCCGCAACGGCGATCAGCTCAAGGCTCTGGCCGAGCGCTTGCGCTCGGCGCACCAGATCGATGCCGCCACGAGCATCGTCGATTTGCGCAAGAGCGAGGATTTGACGCGGCTCGCCAAGGAAGCCGCCGACATCGACGTGCTCGTCAACAATGCCGGCGACATTCCCGGCGGCTCCATCGACAAGATCGACGAGGCGACCTGGCGGCACGCCTGGGAATTGAAAGTGTTCGGCTACATCAACCTCACGCGCATGATCTATGCGCAGATGAAGGCGAAGGGCGGCGGCGTGATCGTCAACGACATCGGCGCCGCCGGCGAGAAATTCGACGCCAACTACATTTGCGGCAGCGCCGGCAATGCCGCCCTGATGGCCTTCACCCGCGCGCTCGGGGGCAAGAGCCTCGCCGACAACATCCGCGTGGTCGGCATCAATCCCGGCCCTGTCGGCACCGATCGTCACGTCACCCTGCTGAAGACGCGGGCAAAGCACCAGTTCGGCGACGAGAGCCGCTACAAGGAATTCCAGAAGAGCCTGCCACTCGGCAGGCCTGCGCATGCGCGCGAGATCGGCGACCTCATGGCGTTCCTGGCGTCGGATCGCGCAGGCTACACGTCCGGCGTGATCTACACGGTGGACGGCGGCATCAGCGCGGGCTGGGGTTGATTAATCTCGTCATTGCGCGCGCCCCGCCGCCATCCCGACTGGTTGCGGCGTGGCACGCTGGGTTTGGTTGGGGGGGGGGCCAATAGCCGGGGTCAAGTGAACGGGGTAAATATT